>CAZLWZ010000290.1:0-2900 GCA_964563275.1 uncultured Flavobacterium sp. | reverse complement strand
CTGGGCGACATATTTTACAACGCCATTGTTAAAACCGAGTGTCGATACGCTTTCGGCAGCGGTAACAAAATTTCGAAGATTACCGACAAGCGCAAGACCGGCGGGTCCGACGAAAACCGCGATTACTTTCGAAGTAATAACGCCGATGCAAATTTTAATAATCACGCTCATACCATTCAGTGATGAAACCCTGAACAAAGGCGTGCGCATTATTTTTTTTGTGAAATTCAACTAGTATTTGTTTATGGCATCGGCAACCATTGCTGCTTCCTGCATCGTCATCACCTGACTTATCGGCAAACTCAGGATTTCGTCATGGATTTTTTCGGTAACCGGGAACGAAAGATGATCCCAATCGGCGAACGCCTTTTGTTTATGAGGCGCAATCGGATAATGGATTAAAGTCTCTATTCCTGCGGTTTGCAGATACTGCTGCAAGTCGGCCCTATTGCTGGTACGAATTACAAACAAATGAAATACATGATCGATTCCACCGGAATATTTCGGAAGAATGATTTTCGGATTTGTAATGTGTTGAAAATAATATTCTGCAATCAGACGCCGTTTTTTATTGTCATGATCGAGATGTGGCAGTTTCACATTCAGGAACGACGCCTGCAACTCGTCAAGACGGCTGTTTGTGCCGATATGATCACAATAATACTTTACATTTGAACCATAATTGCGCAGTTTCCGAATGATATTCGCAAGTTCTGAATTATTTGTAGTTATAGCGCCGCCATCGCCTAAAGCACCTAGATTTTTCGCCGGATAGAAACTGAATGCGGCGGCATCGGCAAGGTTACCTGCTTTTTGTGAAGCTTGGGCACCGTGCGCCTGCGCAGCATCTTCAATCACTAATAAATCATGTTTTTCGGCGACTTCCCTAATCGATGTCATATCGGCCAGTTGCCCGTATAAATGAACGGCCAAAATCGCTTTGGTTTTCACGGTGAGGTGATTTTGTATCTGATCGACATCAATATTATAAGTCTCAATAGATGGCTCGACAAGCACGGGAACAAGTCCGGCGTGCACGATTGCGAGAATACTTGCGATATATGTATTTGCCGGAACGATAACGTGATCGCCGGCTTTTAATCGGTCTAACTCGATGTAGCCTTTAAAAATAAGAACCAGTGCGTCGAGTCCGTTTCCAACTCCGATACAATAATCTGTTCCGCAATAATCGGCAAAATGTCGTTCGAAATCGGCTACCTGATCGCCAAGAATGTATCGGCCGTCGGCCAGAAAACCGTTCAATTTATCGGCGAAAATAACTTCGTAGGGATGATTGATTTTTTGTAAATCCAGAAATTTTATCATCAGATTATGACGTTTTTAAGCAAGTGATGATTTTTCACAGGAACTCGATAGAAATCCTGCGTAATTGTCCGCGCCCCGAAACTCTCTTTCCAGAATGCTAGTCCGCCGTTTAATTTCATTCCGTTTTCTTCATTCGAGATTCCGAAATCGAAATATCGTTTATCTGCAAATTCGGAAGTGATCAAATGATGATACAAAAAATCCAGCGCACCTGTTTCATTTTTATTTGCGCGACCCGAAACATATTGCGGATGCGCTACATTTTCAGACACAAAAACGGTGGTCCCGGCTTCAATTCCTTCATCGCTGTAAACATTGAAATGCCGGATGTTTTTTGGGAATTTTTGATGGAGTTTTTGAATTTCATCCAAGGAATGTACAGGTTTGGCGGCGTGTTTTTTATCCAGATTCGGTATTAAAATCTGATTCCAGAATAAATCAAAATCATTGTCTTCTTTAATTATCAACCCGTTTTTTTCACCGCGGCGGATGCTCTCTTTTCGTGATTTTGTAATCTTAAACGGATTTGTCAGATCGATAACCGATAGCGAATCCCGTCGTTCGAGATTGGCTCCGGCTACAAACATTGCATAATCGAGCTCCTGTGCGGGAAGCAGGTGATAAATAGCAGGCACCGACTTCACATGTAAAAATTCAATTTCCTGATCTTCGAGAAATTGCAAAACGGATGCGAGGATTTTGACAACCGAAGCCAATTTTGACTTTTTGTCCAGCACAAGGCCTCCGTAGGTAAGTCCGCGATGCGAATACACAGCGTCCTTGTCACGATGCGCCGGCAGTATAGATAACAATTTGTCACCGTCAAAAACCATCAGCGAATAATCATTGAATCGATCGGCATGATAATCCATGAAGCCGCGATTGAACAAAAATGTCGCGTTCTTCGCATCTGCTACATAGGCGTTCCAAATCGTGGAATCTTCGGCAAGGTATCTTCGTACGTGTAAATTCGGCACCACTTTTCGTTTAAGTATCGGCAAATTACTCAATTTTTGATAACCATTCCTTTCGGCCGATCAAAAAACTTTTTGGGAATATTTCCTACCTTTAAGGCTTTATTAACTAATTTGAAGCCGTGTTTAAAATCGAGTATCGGATATTGATGATATTGCTGCTGTGCTTCAGCCAGGTTCATGCGCAGGATATTTCGCTATATCAGCAATTTAATGGACGATACGATTTTGTGTTTTTCGGGAATACTTTAAATCCGATGGAAAACCATGTGATGACGACCCCCGAGATTTTCACCAGTTCATCGGCTGAATTCTCACTGAGCGACGGTGATACCATACACAAAGCCTTTTTATATTGGGCAGGTTGCGGAACCGGCGACTTCGACATCGAGTTTAACGGCCAACCACTTACAGCCGAGCGTACCTTCAGCCATCAGCGGCTGTGGGGAATTATGACGATGGATTATTTCAGTGCTTTTTACGACGTGACTTCTATTCTGCAAAATACGGGCAACGGAACTTATACGCTTTCGGAGCTGGACCTTACGGGGGTGCTTCCATATTTTTTTGGCAATAAAACCAATTTTGGCGGCTGGGCGG
>CAZLWZ010000289.1:0-2903 GCA_964563275.1 uncultured Flavobacterium sp. | reverse complement strand
GTACATAACAATGATTTATATGTTTATAAAATGGCTGCAAATATACAACTAAATCCCATACAGGCAACCTGTTGCTATGAAATTTTAAAATCGTTAGGCGATGTGGCATTTTTTACGCACAAACGACCATAAATCAATTGGTATTGTTAAATTTGGGGCGACGAGTGCCGAAAATGTAACATCAACCGGCACCAGCAGACAAACATCGGAAATCAACAAATTATTAATATATGAAAAATTCCATAATGGCTTTAAGTGCTGCCCTTATGCTTGGAGGAGCTGCTTCGGCCCAACAGGTGGCTTTTGAAGAGTACGATTTAGACAACGGATTACACGTTATCCTTCATAACGATCCGTCGGCACCGGTGGTTATTACCTCTGTAATGTACCACGTTGGCGCGAAGGACGAAAATCCTGAGCGTACAGGATTTGCACACTTTTTTGAGCATTTGTTATTCGAAGGCACGGCAAACATCGGGCGCGGCGAATGGTTCAAAATCGTTTCTGCGAATGGAGGCACAAACAACGCCAACACTTCTGATGACCGAACTTACTACTTTGAGGTATTTCCATCAAACAATCTCGAACTCGGATTATGGATGGAATCGGAAAGACTGATGCATCCGGTGATTAACCAAATTGGCGTAGATACTCAAAATGAAGTTGTCAAGGAAGAGAAAAGACTTCGCGTCGATAACCAGCCATACGGGAACCTTGTTGCTGAAGTAAAGAAAAACATGTTTAAAAACCACCCATACCGATGGGCAACTATCGGGTCGATGGAGCATTTAGATGCCGCCACGCTCGAGGAGTTTCAGGCATTCAATAATAAATATTACGTCCCTAACAACGCTGTATTGGTCGTGGCAGGTGACCTGATCGATATCCCGCGCACCAAGCAATGGATCCAGAAATATTTTGGTCCGATTAAGCGAGGTGCCGATATACAACGGGAAACTTTTACTGAAGCTCCAATCACTGAAACGATCCGGGCTACATATGAAGATCCGAACATCCAGATTCCGATGATCGTCGCAACATACAGGACACCGTCAATGAAAACGCGTGATGCTCGTGTGCTTGAGCTGATTTCTACATACCTCAGCGATGGAAAAAGCTCTAAGCTTTACAAGAAAATCGTCGACGACAAAAAAATGGCACTTCAGGTTGGTGCGGTCGATTTTGCTCAGGAAGATTACGGAATGTACATCCTTCTGGGATTGCCAATGGGAGAGTACACAATGGCAGATATTCTTCGTGAAATGGACGAGGAAATCGTAAAACTCCAAACGACGTTAATTTCGGAGAAAGACTTGCAGAAGTTGAAAAATAAGTACGAAAACAAATACGTAAGCAGCAATGCGACTATCGAAGGAATTGCTGAAAACCTGGCTTCTTATTACCTTCTGTACGGTGATGTGAACCTGATCAACACCGAGCCTGAAATTTACAAATCCGTCACAAGGGAAGAAATAAGGGACATCGCAAAAAAATATCTGAATCCTAACCAAAGACTTATTTTGGAATACGTTCCAGCTAAGGATAAAGCCCAAAACTAATCGAATCATGAAAAAAGCATTAATAATATTTTCAAGCTTGTTTCTAACCATTATTATGCAAGCACAAGACAGGCCACAGCCAAAACCGGGACCAGCACCCGTTGTAAATGTAAAAAAACCGGAATCGTTTACCTTGTCCAACGGACTTAAGGTGATGGTGGTCGAGAATCACAAACTTCCGCGCGTCACTTATAGTCTCTCTATTGACCACGCACCATACGCCGAAGGGAGCAAAAAGGGCGTTTCAGATCTTTTGAGCAGCCTTCTCGGCAACGGGAGCACGACAATTTCCAAGGATGCATACAATGAGGAGGTTGATTTTTTAGGAGCCAATATCAGTTTCAGATCCAATGGCGCGTATGCAAGTTCCCTTTCAAAATATGCCAAAAGGGTTCTTGAGCTGCTGGCCGACGGTGCTTTAAACCCTAACTTTACTCAGGAAGAACTTGACAAGGAAAAAGCGAGACTCATCGAAGGCCTTAAAGCTGAAGAAAAAAGCGTCGGCGCCGTGGCATCTCGTGTGGGTGCTGTGCTTGCATTTGGAAAAAATCACCCTGCGGGGGAGTATCTTACTGAGCAGTCAATTAATAACGTGACTCTTGAAGATATCCGTACAAATTATAATACGTATTTCGTACCTGGCGATGCATATCTTGTGATCACCGGAGACATATCGGTGAAAGACGCTAAAAAATGGGCTAAAAAATTATTCGGATCATGGACAAAAGGATCTGCGCCAAATGTAAGTTACACCGACCCAAAAAACGTACAGTACACCCAGATCAATTTTGTTGATATGCCAAACGCGGTACAGTCAGAAATCACGGTTGTCAATACAGTCACGCTAAAAAAATCGGATCCCGATTATTTCCCTGCGATACTTGCCAACCAGGTCTTTGGAGGTGACTTCAACAGTTATTTGAACATGAACCTTCGCGAGGCCCATGGCTGGACGTACGGTGCCCGATCCAACATAGGCGCAAGCCGCTATATCACCACCTTTACAGCGTCTTCTCAGGTCCGGAATTCAGTAACCGACAGTGCTGTAGTTGAGTTTGTAAAAGAACTGAAGCGCATCCGCGGTGAAAAAGTTTCAGACGAAGTACTTGCCAACGTAAAGGCAGGATATATAGGTCGGTTTGTAATGCAGGTTGATAAGCCACAAATGATTGCCCGCTATGCACTGGATATCGAAACCGAAAAACTTCCGGAAGATTTTTACACGAATTTTATTAAGGGTATTAATGCGGTAACGCCGGAAGACATTCAGCGTGTGGCAAACAAGTACTTTATGGCCGACAACAGCAGGATCATCATCGTAGGTAAAGCTGCCGATGTGCTTCC
>CAZLWZ010000288.1:0-2903 GCA_964563275.1 uncultured Flavobacterium sp. | reverse complement strand
CCAGCTATCGGGAGAAACAGATCCGACACGGTTTTTACCGCTTCAACAGTTCCAAAAACCTCATCCTTTTTTAGTGTCTGATCGAGAGTATCAACCTCCACGTAAACGATATCGCCAAGTTCTTTCTGAGCAAAATCGGTAATACCAATTGTTGCCACATCACCATCCAGACTAACCCATTCGTGATCTTTTGTATATTTTAAATTCGCAGGGATGTTCATTATATGTTTTTATTAATTAGTTACTTCTTACGTGACGCAAATGTATTGCATCGGTGATTTATTAGGAAATCTTTTCCTGACAATTTCGGATTAGTTTCCGAAGTTGTATCGCAGCGTAAAGCCAGAACGAATGTTTGTCATCGGGAATGAAGTCGAAATCACAGCTTTTGAGAACGAATGATCATAATAGAAAATCGCCGTCAGGTTTTTACTGAACGAGTAATCCGCGGTCAGTCGGCCCGACCATAGGTTTTGTCCGCCTGCCAACTGGTTGTTGTCATAATCCAGGTAACGGACGATAGTTTGGTTGTTCCTGTACGATAGATCGATTTTAATGTTGATGTCGCTTCTGATGATTCCGGTAGGATTGTCGGCAAGCCGCGATGAAAATATAACATCTTTAAACCTGTATCCGAAACCGCCCACATATTCTACACCTTTGACTTCGGTAAGTAAATTGTTATCGAAACTCATCGAAAGCGCACGATCGGTCTTCATTTCTGCCAGGAATTTAAATGAATTCTGAAGCTCGAAATCGACCCGGATCAGCGGATTGAATTGCTCGACGAGGTTTACATTCGAAATCACATTTTTCGAAAACACATTCCCACCACTGTCGAGGCCGTTCGGATTCTGGTCGTATTCGAAATTGGACCTAAACGAATTAACGGTATATGAGGCGCGGTAACCGTGCTGCAAAGAGAACCTTCTGAAATTGTCCTTGAAGAACTTGTAGCGCATCAATCCGCTGTATTTGACAGTCCAGTTCGGGATCGGGATGTCCCGGAAAGCGCTTAGTGAAATCTTCGATGCCGATTCGCCTGCAGACCAGTTAGTCACGCCAGTGTAGGCCGCTAAAAACGAAGGAAGCAAAACTGACTGGCTGTTTTTTCCGAAGCCAATCGGGTATCCTTCCGCATCGGTTGGGAAATCTGACGTCCCGTAATAGTTCGTCGCCAGCCTGTTGGCAATGATAATCCTGTTCTCACGGAAATCATCAAATGAACTTGAGCCAAACTCGTCGCTGGTGCGGAAAGCCGATTTAAGCATTACAGTCGATATCGCAAAATTTCCAAATGTGTACGGCGACAGCGAATTATAAGTACCATCGTCTGATACGTCAAACTGCTCTGAGAAATTATCGGCGTATGTCCTGTTTGCGGTCAGGTCGATCTTGAAATCCGGAAATAGATCCACATTTGCCGTGACGTCGAGCATCTTGTTTGTCACCTGAGTAAAATTCTGATTAAACTCGGGATAGTTGGTAAGCCAGCCGTTCTTCGCCGCTTCAAACCTGATATCATCCTGCGAACCAAACACAAACCCGAGCGATGGCCGCGACGTCCCGAAGAATCCGATTCCCGGAGTATATCCCGGCAATACTGTTCCACGGTTTTCGGTATAATTAATCTGAATATTTTTTACGCTTGTCGCAATGCCACGCAACCCTTCAAGAAATACATTTCCGCCTGCCTCAGGCTGCACATTTGTACTGGTAATTCGTTCACCCGGGCGCGGCGGAGCGGTTTGTCTGGGAGCCGGTTTCGGTGCTTTTTTGGCAAGACCTATAAACTTATAAAAAGTGTCCATGTTCAGCACCGTGTTCAGTCGGTGGGAAGCGGCATTTTGAATCGTATTCCCCAGATTATAGCTTTGACCGTCAAGTTCAACGGTTGCCAATGCGGTTGACGCGCGTTGCCAGCTAAAGTCGCCGGTATAGGAGTACGTAGATTTCACAAACGCCAGGAACGGAATTTTGTTCAATGGTAATTCATAATTAACAACAACCTGCTGCATGTGCTGGTTGCCTGTACCTACATCAAAATAGTCGTCCCATATTGTCACCGAATTATCAGGCACGTTGTCTTCGTCAATATAATTGCGGACAATGTTACTCGTCGAGGCCGTATAATTAATTTTGAGTGATTTCGTAAGATTGTAATTGAAACCATACTGATAATTGAAAAGGTAGTTGCGACGGTACAACGGCTCCAATCCGATGCCTTCGACCTCGACCTGGCGGAACTGCTGCCTGTTGTATTGACGTATGATGTTCGTATTATACGAAATGTTAGACGGCAAATAATTAAAATTGAAATCGCTTAAGAGCTTCCAATAGCTGCTCTTTTTCAAAAATGCGTTTTGTTTGAACGGCTCAACCGGCTTCGGCTGGAAAGTATAGTTATAATCAACCGTGGTATTCACCTGCTTGTCGATAAAATCCTCAATTTCAAAATTATGGCGTTCAACCTCATTGTATGAATATGAAAGGGTAAGGTTCTCGGGGTCGTAGATGCGTTGCTTCTGTTCCGGGGCGCGGTCTTTCCTGACGCCAATGAAGTTGATACTCGTCCTCTTCGTATAGTCGATTGCGCGTCGTTCGATGTTCTCGCGCTCGGCCTCGCCCGGTGTATTGTCAAGCAATTGTTCAAGCCTGATATCCTGATAAAACGGGTCGTACTCCGGAGTGATGGTTTCCTCACCAATTCCGTAGTTGAACGGTAGGTTTATTCCCCATTTTGGCGGAAGCAGTTTTCCCAGATTAAGGTTAGTAACAATATTGTACTGCTGGATATCTTCACGGCTTCGTTCATTCGGACCTTGTTCAAGCGCTCCAAAACCAATGGTGCTCATCCTTCCGGTAGCCGATACCGTAGCGAAATCGGCAATGTTTGAATCGAC
>CAZLWZ010000287.1:0-2905 GCA_964563275.1 uncultured Flavobacterium sp. | reverse complement strand
TCTCGATCGCATGTTCGTCCAACAACTGAAGCAGTGAAAAATTGGCGGCAGCATCAAATGCAGCCAACCCGTTTTTATAGTGTTCTTTAATAACCGACATCTGGTGCGGTGAAAAACCCTCTGCCTGAAGTGGCCATGCGATCTTTCCCATACGCTCATAGTGGTCGATGAGTTTTGGGGTAAGTAGTTTTTTAGGCAATCCGTCACAAAGCGGTCCGTTTAGTCGGACGTACTCAATACGACCGGCCAGGAATCCGGCTTTAAAAGCGTCATTATTGTACTCTTTAGCACATTTACTCAGGTCCTCACAATCGGCAAAAGCCGGATGCACGCCAAATGCGTATCCCTGCCTGTACTGTTTGTCGAATTTTGGATCCGGTGCTTTTCCCATAATGCAAATATACGGACTTGATACTTATGCAGTCAATGCTGTTACAATTTTTTAATTTTATGCCCTACCGATCCTTCGGCGGGGTAAGTAATCGAACCTTTGAGTTCCTCGATTCGCTGCTTTTCAAAATTCGGAATTTGTATGTCATTCTTCTCACGCCACGCCCGGACCCTATCTTCCGCTTCTCTAATTTTTTCTTCCGACAGGCCTTTCTCGCGTGCCATGTATAAGGTCTGGGAAGGGAATGCAAATTCGGTACCGCTAGCAGCCACCGTATCCATCATCCGAAGCAACAAATCTTCCTGTACTTCAAGAAAAACATCAAAATTAGGTGCATCAATGTAGGCATAAACTTCAAGCTGAAGTGAACTTGTAGCCAAACTGATGAACCGCACGCGCGCCGGCTCGGGATTTACCATTGGGTGGGCGTAAAGTATCTGTCTAAGCTCGACAAGCAAAAACCGGATTTGGTCCGGTGTTGTTTCGTAGCGCAGGTCAAGAACGGTTTGCAACAAAAAACGGTCGCGATGCGCAAAATTCTCGATTTTGGATGATGAAAACTCACCGTTTGGTATGCTGACGATTGTTCGTCCTAGGGTCCGTATTCGCGTTGATCTCATGCCGATTTGTTCAACAGTACCGGTGACACCGGCAACAGTACAGAAATCGCCCACGCGAATGGGCTGGTCAGCAATCAACGTAACGCTGCCTACGAAATTCTCGACTGTCTTTTGAGCACCAAGGGCAAGAGCAATACCACCTATACCCAAAGCCGCGAGACCTGTTGTCACATCAAAACCAAGCGTGCTTAAAATTGCGAGGACCCCGAAAATGACTATTGCTACTTTAGCTGCACGACGGAGAAACAGTATTACTGATACAGCCGTCACCCTCCCCCGCCGGTTCATCCGTTTTTGAGTAAATGTGCTTATAAAATCGGCCAGTCGCCACAACAAAATAAGCAGCGCTATCATGCCAATTATTAAGGTTATTCCGCTTAGCCGTTGCCGCACAATGATGGAGATGCCTATCTCCTGCGACGTTATGACGAACAGCCACACCGCCAGGTACAGTTGAAACGGAAGAGCTAATGCCGTGATTATACCGGCCGGTGGATCGACTGCGGCCTTTTTCCACACACTGCGGATGACAAATATGAGGAAGATGAAAAATAACTTCGATATGTAATAGGCAAAGACTGCAAGAAGAATCATCGCCAGCCAATGCCCAAGCGGCACCCCTGCAATAAGCGAGCGCTGAAGAAAATCGGGCAGGAATCGGTCCAGCAGCAATGCATCGGCGACATTGGCATTTGCAATAGCATCAATGGTTGTTGACGAAAACAGCCACAATGGCGCATTGTTCGCATCCTGTTTATTCTCAACAAACAAATTAATCGGTTCACCATCGGCAGTAACAGTGCCTACAAGGTCAACACCAGGCGGCAATTCATCATCGGTCTTACCAGAACCCTGGTTGCTCAACCACGAATAAGGCATGATATTACCTCCCTGATCCAGCAGCCGCTGAAGTACCAGCACCAATCGTTCACGCTCGGTTTCTGAGCGGCGTGATTTTTTGAGGTCGAAATACTGACTGGCCCGGGTATACTTCCGGTCGCCCATCGCCTGGATAAATCCGCTGACGGTACCGCGTGGCGTACGGCGTCCAAGTGAGTCGTCAGGGATTTCAGGCACCACTTCCTCCGCTTTTTCAGTTTCGGGTAAAAGTTGTGCCGAAGTCGGATTTAATCCAATAATAAAATACAGAAATATCGTAAATGCAAACAAATTTAGTTTTGAAATCATAGTCATCTCGGGAATAGATATCTGGGGCGCATGCACCGGTTACAACAACTCCCTAAGTTAAAAAAATCTCGTGAGCACAACAAGAACATTCTTTCAAACTTGCCACTTATGTAAATCCTGCAAATAATACTCTGCGCAATACAACATTCCCGGCCAGCCAATTTCTATATTAGAATCCGCTAAAAATTACCGCTGAACCCGCACGTATGGAAACAACCAATCACACTAATTACGGCCTGTCGAAAAGTAGGGAAGAATCATTCGACGACGAAAATTTTATAAATCCGATTCCTCGCGCTGTCATTCGGCCTAATCGCCCCATACTTCTTGACGGCACCTGGCGCTTCTCAGAGGATCTCGACGACCGTGGAATACTTGAAGGCTGGTATCTCCGGCACGACTACGAAGCCACCGCCGATTGGCCCGGTACTATCGAAGAACATCTGGCTAAAGCCAAAGGCCAGAAGAATAAAAAGACATGGCAGGATAAAGTGGTCGTTTGGTATGAACGCGACTTTCCGCGGCCGGAAAAAGAATCCGGTGATGTGGCCAGGCACGATATGATCCAACTTACATTCGGTGCATGTGGTTACGAAACACGGGTCTGGCTAAACGGGTTTCCCCTAAAGACGATCAACGGTGAAGAAACCCATACCGGCGGCTACACATCCTTTTCGTACGAATTAGATGATGCTTTGCTTCGTCC
>CAZLWZ010000286.1:0-2925 GCA_964563275.1 uncultured Flavobacterium sp. | reverse complement strand
CAAAGCAACAATTTACCAGGACGGTCATGATGCGCACTGGGAAAAGAATCCGAAGTCATATGCCATCAAAACTGTAAATGTGACATCGAAAACCAAAATTAACCTGAATCTGGCTGCCGGTGGCGGTGCCGCAATAAGCATTTTTCCAGTCAATTAATGAAAAAAATATATTTAGATAATGCCGCAACGACGGCACCCCGTGCAGAGGTGATAGCAGCAATGGTGCAGTCACTCGAACTGGATTACGGAAACCCGTCATCTACGCATGCCTTTGGCCGCCAAAGCAGGAGTAGCATCGAACTGTCACGTAAATCGGTAGCGAAATTGCTGAACTGCACAGCCCGGGAAATTGTATTTACAGCAGGCGCCACAGA
This sequence comes from uncultured Flavobacterium sp., assembly GCA_964563275.1. Lineage (GTDB taxonomy): Bacteria > Bacteroidota > Bacteroidia > Flavobacteriales > Flavobacteriaceae > Flavobacterium. The sequence continues at coordinate 2,551 of CAZLWZ010000286.1, read as the reverse complement.
AGCTAATAACCTTATACTTAGAAGTGCGGTCAAGGATCTTAACGTCATGCGTATCATAACGACCAAAATTGAGCATCATGCCGTATTGCACACAGTGCAGGCGCTGCAAGCTGAGTATGGTATTGAAGTTGAGTACGTGAAAATCAAGCCCAATGGCGAACCAGATTTGTCGCATCTTACAGAACTGCTTATACGTCAGGTTCCCACGCTTGTGTCGTTGATGCACGTCAATAACGAAATCGGTACGGTGCTGGATATCGAACTTGTGGGTCGTATCTGCCAACAGCATCAGGCGTATTTTCATTCCGATACGGTGCAGTCCGTCGGAAAATGCAATATCGATCTGCAGCAGCTACCGGTCGATTTCATTGTGGCGAGCGCTCATAAATTCCACGGTCCGAAAGGCGCGGGATTCGCATTCATCCGCAAAGGCAGAAATGTCCGGCCATTATTGCATGGCGGTGAACAGGAGAAGGGGCTTCGTGCGGGAACCGAATCGGTACATAATATTGTTGGTCTGGCCAAAGCGCTTGAGATTTCGGTCGCGAATCTGGAGGCCGAGCAGTCTTATATATCCGGCCTGCGCCGGTACGCAATCGACGCATTTCTCACACGTTTTCCCGGGACTAAAATCAACGGCGACAGCACAAAAGGATTTTATAATCTGCTGAACATCTGCCTTCCTCTCGCCGAAGAAAAAGCATCGATGATCCTGTTTCACCTGGATCTCAACGGGATTGCGGTTTCCCGCGGTAGTGCCTGTCAGTCAGGCAGTGTGAAAGCGTCGCACGTACTGGCCGAAATGTTTGATGAGGAAGATCTGAAAAAACCTTCACTGCGGATATCGTTCAGCCATTTGAATAGTCAACATGATATTGATGCCCTCATCGATATCATAGGGCGACTGTAGCTATACCGGTGGCGAGTACAATTTACCCTGCTGCTTTAGAGGAAGTTTTACAGTAAAAACGGCACCTTTACCTGGCGCACCGTCGGCATGAACGTCACCGTAATGCTGCTCGGCAATTTTTTTACATAATGCCAGTCCTAAGCCCGTGCCTTCATACTTATCCTTCGGATTCAGTCGGGTGAAGGGATCGAAAATCATTCGGATAAAATTTGGTTCAAAACCGATTCCGTTGTCCGACAGACGAATTTTCAGGTACTCCACCTCGTTTTCAAAAGCGGTCTCTGATGTGATCGTGATCACCGGCTGTTCGCTTGTGGCTGAAAACTTCAACGCGTTATTCACAATATTGTAAAATAGTTGATATATAAGCACCGGAGCGCCATCGATAACAGGAAGTTCTGAACGGATGATGCGGGCATCTTTTTGTTTTATAACGATTTCAAGATCGCTTTCGATATTATCAAAAACCTCCTGAAGATCGACCTGTTCGGTGTCTTGGTCAATCGCTCGTATCGCGGAATATTTTAAAACACCTTCGATCATGCTGAACATGCGGTCGGTTGCGTTCTGGATTTTTTGCAGATGAGCAATTGCTTTCTCGGGTAGTAAATCGGCAAAATGATCCTGGAGCAGATTGCTGTAAAATTTAATTTTCCTGACGGGCTCTTTTAAATCGTGGCTCGCAACATGTGCAAATTGCTGCAGATCATCGTTGGAACGCCTCAGTTCATTTGTTCGTTGATGTACGAGCCTTGTCAATTGATCGGCGAATTCTTTTTGTTCTGTAATGTCTTGAATAACTCCAACCAAAGTGGCAGGATCTCCTTTACTGTTGGGCAATATTTTACCCTTTGCCCTGAACCAAATGAGGGAGCCATCACGTCGGCAGATTCGGGCTTCATATTCCAGGTTTCCTGTTTTTAAAGCTTTTTTATGCGCCGCTTCACGTAACTGTGCATCATCGGGATGAATAAGGCTGGTAAGTTCCGCCCGTGTCACGACTTCATCAACACCCCATATTTCGGCGAAACGTGGTGAGACACGTAAATCATTGGTTTGCAGGTTGACCTCATACACTCCAAGATCGGCCGATTCTATCGCTAATCGGGCACGGGCTTCGGCCTCCTCGACTTTTTTTCTGGCGAGAACCTGCTGGGTAACATCGGTAGCAACAGCCAATATGCCGGTAACGCGGCCGTCGTTCTCGCGAAAAGCTTCATATACAAAATCCATATAAACCAGCTCGACACTTTCACCGCGAGGTAAAATTGCCGAAACTTCGTTGGCTTTTACTGTTTCTCCATAATTGTAAACTCTGTGTAGTAGTTCTTCGAATCCCTGATTAGTGCTTTCCGGAAGACCTTCAAATATTGGCTTCCCCAGTACATCCTCTGACTTTTTGCCCCAAAATTCAAGCATTTTAGTATTTGCGGTGGCAACCGTATATTCCGGGCCCCGAAAAATGCACATAGCAACCGGCGCCTGAAGTATTGTATTGCGAAGGGATCGTTCGCTTTCGAGTACCTTTTGCTGCGCGACAATGTTTTCGGTTACATCGGTAACGATATCGAGTATTGCTTCCACTTTGCCGTCCGGACCAAATATGGGCGTGTATGTGAAGTCGTAGTAGTTGGAGGTCAT
>CAZLWZ010000285.1:0-2928 GCA_964563275.1 uncultured Flavobacterium sp. | reverse complement strand
TTTGTCCATTGCCGTAAACTTGCTGTCGGCTGGCTTAAAAATCTGGCGGTAATCAGGAAATATGCTCGTTACTATATCATCACCAAAAAATGGTACTTTATTAAAGAACGGCTCTTTGGCTACAAGAAGTACTATAAGGAAGATCGATGTGATAGCAGGAAGTGCTTTTTTAAACAATCCGAATTTGTCGATTATTATCTTTATCAAAAACCCGATGGCAAAATAACCCGGTAAAATGGCGAGTTTCTGAGCACGTATTAACTGGAACGACATCCTCAAATTAAGATCGAACAGGCTGTTGACACTTTGTTCTACGTATACGCTTAAAGTTGGCAATAAGATCGTTAGAAAAGAGGTCAATATCAATATTAACGCAGCTACTCGGTACGTACGATCCCATCGAAGTGAATATACCAGAAAAACAATCATCGGTACAAAGAAAAAAAGCATATTGGGTTTAAACCACAAGGTTAAATACGTGACAGGATCCGTGAACAGGTTTGGCAGCCGCGCGAAAAAGGCTTCCTGATAATCGTTCATATCATACACGACAGCGCTGTCGGTTTGCATAAAATAAGTACTTAGAAATGGTGCCATCCCAGTGAACATTAATGCAAATGCTATTGCCAGCGTTGAACTTGGTATGGTCACATTCTTAAACCAGCTATAGAGGCCTATCACTACAATGAACATCAGGATTCCCGCCATTCCGGTTATCGGATGAAGGTTAAAAATAAATCCTATGATGAAAAATGCTGCCAGGAATGACGTTCTGGTTTTGAACAGCAGCAGGAGAAATGGAAGCGGCATGAAGACCGCGTAGACTGTTCGTGGCATGATGGACCAAAGGTCGGCGATTCCCCAGATCTCAAAACCGGGAAGCCATACAATGCCGCGGATTAATACCGACAAAAGCAAAGCGATCGTGAAGTTTCTTAATATTTTAAAGAATAGTGTAAACCACGCAAGACCAAAAATAAAGTGTAAGATAGTAGCATAGATGTTAATTCCGGCAAGATAGTCACCCTGTGCAAGAAAGGCGAAAAAACGTACTGACTGGACATAAAAGGGCGTGTAATATCGGACATTGTCAATATTATCAAGGTACAAATCCCCTTTAAACAGCGACGGATCATCGAATTTATAGCAAACCGGCACCGAATTATGCATATCGGACGAAAGTTCAGTAAAACCGGTTCCGCGATTCTCGAAGAAAAAACCAACTGCAATGGCAAGGTTTAGAATAAGAAGTATAGCCAATTCGATTTTTTTCATTTCCTTTTCGATTTAGGGGAAGTGATAATATCGAACTGTACCGCCTGAAGAACCAGCTGGAAACCAAGAATGATAGATAATGTTACCAGCATTATCGTTCCGGTTGGCGCCGCAACATCGGCAGAAGAATATTGCCACCATTTCAGCGACCCGAAAATAATACCGAAAACAAATAACGGAACACCTGTGATTATATATAGCGACCCAATATTAAAATCATATAGAAAATATGATTTTAGTATACGTTTAACGAAAGTTTGCAGCAGCCGCGCGGAGAATGTCAACGGCATAAGCCACACTTTCATATTCGATTTTTCATTGGCATATATCGCCGGCATTGCCACGTCGCTGATGCGCGCTTTCAAAAAGTAAAGCTGCGCGAGAAGCGATGTTTCAAAATAATATCTGTCAGCCAATTTCGTTAAATCGATTTGCTTCAAGGTTCCCACTTTTATTGCAAGGAATCCGTTCGTCGGATCAAAGTTATTCCAATACCCAGTGGCCATTTTTGTCAGGAATGAAAGTACGAGATTACCGGCACGTCTCGCAAGCGGCATTTTCCGTAATGCATGAAGATCCCGAAAACGGTTGCCTTTTGCCATTTCGGCTTTATTACTAATTAACAGTGACAGCATCGCCGGCAAATATTTCGCATCCATTTGATCGTCTGCATCGATTTTAACAACGAAGTCAAAATTGTTATCGATTGCATATTGAAAGCCTCTTTTAGTTGCACCACCAACACCCAGGTTCACCTCATTTCGCAAAATAATTAATTCGCAATCCGAATTCATTCTAGCCCTTATCTTTTCTTCCGGCAGCGACTCTTTACTTAAATCATCAACAATAATAATAGTTGCGATAAAAGAAGGAAGTTTTGATACGACTTCCGCAATATAATCAGCCGCGTTATAGAATGGGATGACGACAGCTGTTTTTGATTTATGAATATCATTTTTTTTCATTTCCTGCTAAAAAAATCGGAGAGGTTAATATTGTGACCACAAAAAGAAAAAGTCCGAGCAATCCGAAAAGAGGACGATAAATATAAAGATGCTCACCAAAAAATAAAGTAACAGCCATCGAGATAATTAGTCCATGTAAAGCAGTTTCCATCACTTTCAATTGCTTCATTCGTACAAACAGATATAACATCAGCCAACGAAAATACAATATCATCCCTACAAGGCCAACTTCATATATCAGACTTAAGTACATATTATGCGCTGAGGATGAAGTTGCAATCCTGTTATTAAAACCTTTACCAAGCGGAATAAAATAATACTCTTTTGCCAGTAAATTTAGATACTGCACTAAAATTCTGTCTCTGCCTGCTCCAAGGTCTTTGTATAGCTGATTTACATTTGCTTCCCTTACATCGTCCTCGTCGCTAATCTTTTTCTCCACCCGATTTTGAAAGACTTCCATGGTAGCTTGTAATAGTTGTGGCTGCGTAAATGAAATCACCACAACGAAGCAAGCCATTCCTACTGCCGAATAAATTATACTGATAGGCTGACGGATTGCAAAATATATAAGAAAAATTATTGCGCCAAGATATGCAGTACGTGAGCCGCTTATCGCTAATACTAAAAAAGACAGGGCTAAATTAAGATATATAATCAATTTGTTTATAGTGATACGTTTTTCATT
>CAZLWZ010000284.1:0-2929 GCA_964563275.1 uncultured Flavobacterium sp. | reverse complement strand
CAACCTTTTGGTGCATTATGTATCTTTATCGGAAGTAACTTTAAATCTATAATGAGAAAATTATTGTTTTTGTTTTTACTGGCGGTTACAGTAAATGCATGTAGTACCGATGACGGGGTCACTTCGGTTGAGGTTTTATTGCCAGTTGAAGAAGTTGAAATGCCGGATGGCTATACCGTAGATCATATTTCCACTTTCACCGTCAAATACAGAAGGCCTACTGATTGTCATATTTTTAACGGTTTTTATACTGAGACAGCCGATAATATTTCAACGATAGGAATAAAGGCCGTAAAATTTAACCAGGATAATTGCATGGCGGATGATGAAAGTATTTATGAAGTACCATTACATTGGACACCAACAGAGCCGGGCGAGTATACTTTTAGATTTTGGACAGGTAATAATGAGGCGGGGGAACCCATATTTATGGAACACGAAATAGTAGTAGAGTAATAATTTAACATCACCCGCACTTGAGTTTAGAACAACTCATAAACGACTGCAAAAGACAAGATGCTAAAGCCCAGGAACAATTATACAAATTATATTCGTCTAAGTTGTTTGCAGTGTGCTTGAAGTATTCGAGAAATTATGCAGAGGCGCAAGATAATCTTCAGGATGGTTTCCTGATAATTTTTAACAAGATCGGACAGTTTACATTTAAAGGTTCGTTCGAAGGCTGGATGAAAAGGGTGATGGTTAATAATGTGATGCAGCAATATCGCAATGTCAGCTTTCTTGAATTGGTAAATAACGAGGTCGCCGAGGCGGTTGATGTAGATATTGAAGATGATAATATATCGCTGGATTATCTGATGAAGATCATTCAGGAATTACCCGACCGGTACCGGCTGGTGTTCAACCTGTACGTAATCGACGGTTATTCGCATAAAGAAATATCGGAAATGTTAAACATCACGACAGGAACGACAAAGTCTAATCTCGCAAGGGCGAGAATTATTTTAAAGGAAAAGATAGAACAGTATAACGCTTCACAAACGTTACCTTCAGCTAAATGAGTGAAAGAAAAAACATAGATCGTCTCTTTCAGGAGAAATTTAAAGATTTTGAAGCCGGGCCGCCAATAGACGCCTGGGAAAATATCGAGGCTCGCTTACGGAAAAAAAAACGCCGTCGGGTAGTTCCATTCTGGTTTCAGTTATCCGGTGTAGCAGCGGCTCTCGTGCTTGGCTGGCTGGTGTACACTGGCTATATGAACAACAGCGAAGATCAAAACAGCGTCGTCGATCAGCAGGAAACGACCGCTCCGGTAAACGCACCTGGTCAATTAATCACTTCTGACCCGCTTGAAGCGGTGGCAACCGAAGATTACAATACAGAAGATAATGCACTGCGCACGCCGGTAAATCAGGATCTGAACAGCGAACAGCACAAAAACGCCGGCAATAGTCAGCAAAAAAAACCCGAAAATTCAGTCAATAAAATTAATAACCGCACACGAATTGTCAATAAAGGACACAAAGCTAATCGGGATCGACAGCAGAACCCGGCTACCGCTGTTGCAAATAATGAAAACGGTGCGAACGAAGCTGACCTTGAACAACGGCGCGAAAAGCTAATTTCCGATCCTCACACACGAAAAATAGAATCCGCCAACCCACAGGGGCAGGTAGCGCATCGGGAATCAAAAAATAACAGGGCAACAGAAGATCGCAACGCGGTTGACACAACATCTGATCTCAAACCTGAAGAACAAAATTTAGATCTCACACAACAGTTTGCGGGAACAACGCGCAATGACAGCTTGTCTGAAGATCAATCAATGATCGTGACCAACGCGTCCGATCTTGAAAAAATAGACACCACAGCAATTGCTACTGTGGTGCCTAATTCGCTGGAAGAATTGTTAAATGAAAAAGAAAACAATGTTACAGAAGAACCAAAAGTAAATAGGTGGCAAGTCAGTTCAAACGTTGCCCCTATTTATTTTAGTTCAAATTCAAACGGATCCCCAATTGATCCCGAATTTTCTCAGAACAGTAAGGAATTCAAGCAAAATCTCGCGTACGGTCTAGGGGTAAGCTATGCGATCAATAAAAAAATCAGCATCAGAACCGGGATTAACACCATCCCGATGGAATACAGCACGAATGATGTTGTCATCTATCAAAATTCAAATGCCCGTCCACTTAAGAACGTCGATACCAATCTTCAGGGTTCGGTGTTGCAGGTTGAAAATAAGCGACCCGGAGAACTTACGGAAATTACGGCAAACGCTAATCCAATGCAGAAGTTTGATGCTACCATTAATCAACGCACAGGTTATATCGAAATTCCGGTCGAACTTTCGTATCGGCTGCTGGATAAGAAATTCGGAATCGATATCATTGGCGGAGTAAGTACATTACTACTCAATGAAAACGAGATATCAGTAATGTCTTCGGGGACAGAAATGGAAATTGGAAAGGCCAGTAATTTGAACAGCACGCATTTCAGTACGAATCTTGGTGTTGGTGTCCGGTATAATTTTTTTAAGTCTTTCCAGCTAAATTTTGAACCGATGTTTAAATATCAGATCAATACATTCACAGACGCAGGAAACTTTAAACCCTATTTCTTTGGCCTTTATACAGGCATCAATTATAGGTTTTAAGATTAGATAGTTTAGTTAGGTTATTATTAATTGCGGAAACGCAATAAGAAGAGCACTTTGGTTAGGTGCTCTTTTTTTTGTTAAAATCTAATAGTTTACATAAAATCACCGATCGCGTCAGTTCGCGCACTTCCTGAATGTCTTTTTTATTTTCAGCCGACTTTCCTGTAGTGTCTATAAACGGATGCACATGAACCCGCATTATGCCTGGGCTTCCGCTTAAAAAGCGATACGAAAACCTTTTCTTGTTGTCGCCAAAAGTAATCGGGACCACGGGAATCTGATGTTCGATAGCCAAACGAAAAGCGCCGT
>CAZLWZ010000283.1:0-2974 GCA_964563275.1 uncultured Flavobacterium sp. | reverse complement strand
TATCGTCGCATTGGGCTTTTCACTGCAACAAACAGCCGCAAACCCGTTTGCAGTGTTGCTTGGCGATCCTAAAACCGGCACCAGCCGGGTCAACCTCGGTGGCGGTATAAACTCGTTCGGTACGACCATTGGCCCGCTAATCGTTGCATTTGCATTATTCGGTACAACGGCAGCCGTGACTGATGATCAGATTAAAAATCTCGCTCTTGATAAAGTCATACTGATGTATGTGGGCGTGGGACTATTGTTCATAGCGGCGGCGGCGTTGTTTTACTTCTCGAAAAAAGTACCTTCAGGAATATCGGTTGAGCCGATGGAAAAAGCTAACAAGGCACTTGCAACACTGGTGATTATGACCGGATTGCTGGCAGTGACTTTCGCGCCTGTATTCAACAGTTACAAGAGCGAAGCTGCATTGCAGATCGAAGATTTGAACAATGAGATTACCCAGATCAAAACCGATCTTGCGGTAACACTGTATCCAAATCCTTCTGAAGAACTTACCCGCATTCACGGTTCAATTGCCCAAAAGGAGGAAAGTGTCAAACAATTACTGGAACCACTTGAAAGAAACCGGATGTACTGGCTTTCGGCAGCGCTTTTGGTTGTAGTGGGCGGATTGTTGTTTGCTTATTCCCGTGCGCGATCGAACAGCGACGGATGGGGCGCCATGGCGTATCCGCAACTGGTTTTGGGGATGCTGGCGATTTTTACCTACGTGGGTGTTGAGGTCGCTATTGGAAGTAATCTGGGTGAACTGTTGAAATTACCTGAATTTGGAGCTCATGAATCGTCGCAGATCGCACCGTATATTTCGATGTACTGGGGAAGTTTGATGATCGGCCGATGGGCAGGAGCGATAAGTGTGTTCCGACTTTCATCGAATAAAAAATCGCTGGCCCTTATTATTGTGCCGCTTATTGCTTTTTCGGTAATCCTCGGCGTCAACACATTGGCACAAAAAGACATGACGCCTTTATACTATTACATATTTTGCGTTTTTCTTCAGATTGCAGCATTTTTTGCAACCAAGGACAAGCCTGCGCGCACATTATTGGTTTTCGCGGTGCTCGGGATGATTGCGATGGTGGTTGGATTGATGAGCGAAGGTACGATTGCGATTTATGCGTTCCTGTCGGGCGGATTGGCGTGCAGTATAATGTGGCCCGCGATATTCAGTTTGTCTATTATCGGCTTGGGAAAATACACTGCCCAAGGCTCCGCATTTCTGGTGATGATGATTCTTGGTGGAGGTATTATTCCACCTATACAGGGGAAACTTTCGGATATAATCGGAATACACTCCTCTTATATAGTGACTGTCGCATGTTTCGCGTATCTCGCGTTTTTTGCCTTTGTAGTCAAATCAATGCTTAGTAAGCAGGGAATTGATATCGATGCGGTAGAGCAGGAGCCAAAAACAGCGCATTAGAGACAATCAACTTTTAGACGATGATTTGATCATATAGTAAAACATCGGCACAAAAATTATAGCAAGCATGAACGGCAGCGTCCATTTTCCAAATTGGTTGATAGTATCCCTGGTATGCTGAAGCGTTTCGTAAGCAATCAACAAAAAAATAATTACGACCGATAGCCTGATCGCGCGAAGTGAGCGGGCTGCATATTTATATTGTCTAGCGGCGTTTTCGGGCGTGATTCGGGTCAGATAATTATACTTGTGCGGAAATTTGATCAGGTAGCTAAGCAATCCGAACAGAAAAGTTGCGACAAGCGGCAAAACGAGTATGTGGATTTTATTTCCGTAACCGTCAACTTCACCAGAGGCATTGTAATGAATCGGAATTATCTCGGGAAGTGACGCGTAATTGTACAGAACGATCATCCAAAGCGACACCAGTAGCAGCAGAGCTGCCACAAAAAGTACTTTATCAAATATTGTCGGTGAGACTTTAATTACAGGCCGTGGCATACTATCAGAAGCCGTTGACGGTTTTTCTGATCGCAACCAGTTTCGCCATCAGTCCTTCAAAATAATCCAGATGTAACATGTTGGCGCCATCGCTCTTAGCATTCGCCGGATCGAAATGAGTCTCAATAAAAAGTCCATCGACACCAACTGCTATGCCTGCTTTTGCGATTGTTTCAATCATATCCGGACGACCGCCGGTCACACCCGCAGTCTGATTGGGTTGTTGAAGCGAATGCGTAACATCGAGAACAGTAGTTGCAAATTGCTGCATCGAAGGAATGCCTCGATAATCGACAATCATATCCTGATACCCGAACATAGTTCCGCGATCGGTGACCATTACGTTTGGATTCTCACAGTCAAGGACTTTCTGTACCGCATGCTTCATGCTTTCGGGGCTCATGAACTGGCCTTTCTTTAAGTTGACGGTTTTTCCCGTACGGGCGGCAGCAACAACCAAATCGGTTTGCCGCACCAGAAAGGCGGGAATTTGCAGCACATCAACATACTCGGCTGCCATAGCCGCATCTTCATTCGTATGAATGTCAGTCACCGTCGGGACATTGAATTCCCGATTGACTTTTCGGAGAATCTTTAACGCCTTCTCATCGCCAATGCCTGAAAAACTGTCAATTCGCGACCGGTTCGCTTTCTTAAACGAGCCCTTAAAAACAAACGGAATTTCTAACCGGTCGGTTACCTGGATGAGTTTTTCGGCTATACGAAGTGCCATTTCTTCATTTTCTATTGCGCACGGGCCGGCAAGAAGAAAGAAGTTGCCGCTGTCGAGGTGTTTTATCTGTGGGATGTTCTGTAAATTCATAATATATGGATGGTTTGCAAAGGTAAGGATTTGTGGCGACGTGCCGGTGCTTCATGCTATAGCTTAGGCCCTAAACCCACAGGTACTTTCAAGCCACCTTTCTCAAACATGTTGATGTATAATTTTATTGGCTTTTTTTGTCCGACCCATGTGATCTCGTAGATATCCAGATATCCCGCACCCATCACGCTGTGAACTGACGGGAAAGGGCAGCAGGT
>CAZLWZ010000282.1:0-2978 GCA_964563275.1 uncultured Flavobacterium sp. | reverse complement strand
ACGGTGGTGGACGATATATCGATCTTAAAATCCCCGAAGATGATATTTTGATCATCGATTTCAATAGGGCGTACAACCCCTACTGCGCCTACAATCCGCAGTATTCATGTCCGCTGGTGCCACCGGAAAACGATCTGAACATTGAAATACTGGCGGGAGTAAAGAAGTTTCATGAATGAGCTACATCGACATACATACACATTCAGCACCAGGCCGACATGATGTTCAGGCGATCGTAAATCAATATCCTGATAACACCGACAGTTCCCTGCCGATGTTTTCGGTAGGGTTGCATCCGTGGTATATAAAGTCGGAGACCTGGGAGGCAAATCTTCGGCAGATGGAAAAGTTATTGAATCTGCGAAACTGTGTCGCGGTGGGCGAGTGCGGAGTCGATAAAAAGACAGAAACAAATCTCAATTTGCAGATGAAAGTTTTCGAAGCGCAAGTTGTGATGGCGGAAAAATATCAAAAACCTGTAATCGTACATTGCGTAGCTGCTTTTCAGGAAGTCATCGCAATAAAAAATCGGCATTCAAAGAATATTCCTATGATCTTACACGGGTTTTCAAAAGGATCACAACTCGCAATGCAGCTTATAAAGCATGATTTCTATTTGTCGTTTGGCAAACGGTTAGTGTCGGATGAGTCGCTGAGAAAGGTTCTAAAAGAAATTCCCGGGGATCGCTTTTTTCTGGAAACCGATTCGGCCGAGGTTGCTATTGAAGAAGTATATAAAGCTGCAGCCGAATCCAGAGGTGTCGATATTGCATCACTTACCAAACAACTGGATTCAAACTATAATAGAATTTTAAATCAGCACAATAAATAAATATGGCAGAGTGGACAGAAAGAGCGGAACTGTTATTCAAACCGGAAGGCATTGAAAAACTTAGAAGATCAAATATTCTGATAGTTGGTGTAGGCGGTGTCGGTTCTTTTGCAGCCGAGTTCATCGCACGCGCAGGGGTTGGCAGCATCACGATTGTAGATGGCGATGTTGTCGATGTTACCAATATCAACAGGCAATTACCGGCGTTGCATTCCACGGTTGGCCAACCGAAAATCGATGTGGTAGGCGACAGGTTAATGGATATAAACCCTGAACTAAAACTGACAAGAATCAAAGAATTTCTTTCGCCGGAGCGAGCTTTCGCGATTGTAACCGACGAATTTGACTTTGTTATCGATTGCATTGACAGCGTGACACCAAAACTTAACTTAATTATTGCGGCAAAACGAAAAAAAGTAAAGATTGTCAGCAGTATGGGTGCTGGCGGGAAAGTAGAGGCGGCAAAGGTCAAAGTCGCCGATATAAGCAATACAGAAAACTGTTTCCTTGCAAAAGCAATTAAAAAACGATTAAAGGAAGTCAAAATAGACAAAGGGATTAAAGTGGTGTACTCATCAGAAATCCAGGACGAAAGGAGTTTAAAAACCACTGACGGCAAGAACTATAAGAAATCGTTTTACGGAACAAGCAGCTACTTACCGGCACTGTTCGGTTTGTATGCAGCGGAAACAGCAATTAGGCACATATTGAAAAACGAGGAAAAAAGCGCAGATGATAAAGACGGTAATATTTGATATGGACGGCGTAATTGTAGATACAGAGCCGCTTCACAAATACGCTTATTATTCGCATTTTAAGGAATTGGGCATCAGTGTCGGTGCCGACATGTATGCGACGTTTACCGGGAACTCCACTCGTAATGTTTTTCAGCAGCTCAAAACTACTTTTTCGTTGCAGGACGAGGTTGAGGATTTGATCAGGCGCAAAAGAACGATCTTTAACGATGCTTTTGACACCAGCGAAGCGCTGTGCCTGCTTCCGGGAGTTCTTGATCTGATAATCGATTTGCATCAGAGTAATATAAAGCTAATCCTTGCTTCATCGGCTTCCAAACAAACGATTGCACGGGTGTTTAACCGATTTGATCTTCATCAATACTTTGCACATACTGTCAGCGGCGAAGACTTTCCGAAGTCAAAACCCGATCCGTCGATTTTCATACATGCTGCAAAAATATCAGGAGACGAATTGCATGAATGTCTGGTGATCGAAGATAGCACTAATGGAGTCAAAGCTGCCAAAGCCGCAGGATTGTTCTGCATCGGTTATAACAGCGAGCATTCAAAGTTGCAGGACTTGGGCGATGCCGATATGAAAATATCGTCTTTTTCGGAAATCAATACCAATCAATTAAAAAACCTAAATCAATGATTGACACGGTAATTTTTGATATGGATGGCGTAGTGGTCGATACAGAGCCGCTGCATTACGAAGTGAGTTTGCTGCAATTTGAAGAACTAGGAATTACCATTTCACCTGAATTATACAGTACATTCACGGGCAATTCAAATAAAAATATTTATCAGAAGATCCGTGAGCAATTTCATTTGACACATTCGCTGGAGGAACTGCTCGAGACAAAAAATTCGTTGTTTATTGATGCTTTTAAAAAGGACACGCAACTGCAGATGCTGCCTGGGGTTCTGGATTTAATTAAGGAGCTTCATCAAAACGGAATGCAACTGCTGTTGGCTTCTTCATCGGAACACATAATTATCGACCTGGTCTTTGAGAGATTTGGCCTGCATCAGTATTTTACTCACCGCATCAGTGGCGACGATTTTCCACAGTCAAAACCACATCCGGCGATTTTTTTGAAAGCGGTGGAATTATCTGGGACAGCAAAGAGTAAATGCGTTGTAATTGAGGACAGCACTAATGGTATTAAAGCTGCAAAAGCTGCCGGTTTATATTGTATAGCATACAAAGGTGAGGCAGAGGGTCAGGACCAGTCGCTGGCCGATGAGGTTGTTTACGATTTTACCGAGCTAAGCTATGAGCGGATCAGAAAGATCACTCCGGATCAAACCAATGCCTCACGATAGACTTTGAGACAGCGCTCACGAGCTTCTTTATGGTCAACAATAGGTTCAGGGTAGCTAAATTTGTCGACTTCCGGAACCCA
>CAZLWZ010000281.1:0-3025 GCA_964563275.1 uncultured Flavobacterium sp. | reverse complement strand
CGTTTGCACGACCGGATCCTGTATCATCAGCCTGATGGAAAATGGATTAAAACCCGCCTTCAGCCGTAAAAAATTAATCACGACACTGCCTCAGATCCCGAGGCATTTTTTATTTGCATTCACCTATTCATTTGTAAGAAATCCTTTAGGTTATAGGTGTAAATTATGCATTTCGTCGATTTTATTTGGCACTTTAACGATGTTTGCTGTATCATTGATCCAACAAACGAACAATAGCATTAAAGAGTTTTGCCCCAAATCTACTTTAAGCATAATCCTGAGCCGATGAAAACAACTTTACTTAAACTGGTTTTATTTTTTGCTGTTTCAACATTAGTGTCGTGCGCATCAGAAGAATCACAACAGGCTATTGAAGCGGCGCTGGTCAGTGACTACAATTACAACCAAACCGAATTGGAGTTGGAGAACGCAATAAACGAATACCGCCAAAGCATCGGATTGAACGCACTGCAGAAAATCAATCACATTTCGTATAAGTCGGAAGAGCATAATGAATACATGATTTCGAATAATGTGGTAAACCACGATTTGTTCGAGCAGCGGTCCCGAAATATTATTGAAGTACTTGGTGCGGTGAAGGTCAACGAGAACGTCGCTTACAATTACAGTACTCCGTCCGGAGCGTTGCATGCCTGGCTTGCGAGTCCGGGCCACAGAGCCAACATCGAAGGCGATTTCACCCATTTTGGTGTAGCTGTAACAGAGAACCCGTCAAACGGTAAAAAATATTATACGAATATTTTTATTAAAAAGTAATTTGAGTTGAATTAGATTTTGTAGTGTTTTGACAAGGGGCCACTCTACGGAGTGGCTTTTTGGCACTTCATATTTTAGTTTTTTAATAAATATAAGTTGCGCAAATCTTCGCGGAAGCAGAAGAACAAGACTGTACTTAATACAAACTAATCTCAGTTAATATCGAGTAATAGGTGGTCTAAGTTTGAAAATTCAAAGCTTCTACGCCAATAGAACTCAATCGCCAAGAGAAGTAATAATGAATTCACTGCGGCGGTTTTGTTGATGCTGCTCTTCGGTACAATCGATGTTATCTGCACAGCCATTAATCAACCGCGTCTCGCCGTAGCCTTTGCCTGAAAGCCGATCAGCTGAAATCCCGTTTTGTACAAGCCAGGCAACCGTCGATTTGGCACGGTCGTCAGAGAGGCGCTCATTGTACTTATGGGTTTGACGGCTATCCGTGTGCGAACGTACGTCAATAGTCATCTTTGGGTTCTGCTGCAGCACATCGAGAATTTTTTCAAGTTCAAGAGCTGCATCGGGACGAATAAATGATTTGTCGCGATCAAAGTAAATCGGGTTGAGCTTTAGCGCGATCGCTAGATCGTCACCCACTGCTACCGGCGTTTGTTTCTGCTCAAGTTGTATGGGAAGTTCCGTCTCTCCAGATTGTAGCGAAATTTGAATTTTATTTTCCGATGTGCTGTAGGCTGGTTTTTCGGCCCTGACATAGTAGGTCTTTCCGCAGGCGACGGTAAAGGAGTAGGCACCGGAATCATCAGCAAACACCTCGCTTAGAACAGCGAACTTATCATCCGAAAGCGTCAATTTTGCTCCGGGTATAACTGCGTCGGAGTTCGCGTCGGTGACCACGCCCCGAAGCAGTTGGTCACACGTTAACCTTTTTGTCTCACGAAACTTATAAATATCATCGTTTCCTTTTCCACCGGGACGATTACTCGTTAAAAAACCTGTTCGTGATTGCGGGTCAATCATAAATGCGAAATCATCCTGTGGCGAATTGGCTGGTTCCCCAATGTTTTCAGGAGTATGGTAACTTCCATCGGCATCCAGAACCGATACGAAAATATCAAGGCCTCCCAAGCCAGGATGTCCATCAGTCGCGAAATACAGCTCATTATCGGCAATATACGGAAACGTCTCCCGTCCCTCAGTATTAATTTTCTTGCCCAGGTTTTCTGGTTTGCCGAAACTTCCATCGGCATTAATCGAAACTCTGAAGATGTCTGATTTTCCGATTGTTCCCGGCATGTCCGAAGCAAAATACAACGTCTCTTCATCATCACTTAATGTCGGATGCGCCACATTGTAATTATTGGAATTGAACGGCAATTCAACAGGATCGGACCACCGCTGCCTGCCGTTGCCTTCGTCGATAAGGGTAGATCTGAAAATTTTAAGCAAAGTGACCCGCTGTGCATTTTTTCCCCTTTTCCCGTCGACAAAGTTATTTCGCGTAAAATAGACGGTCTTGCCGTCCTTGGTAAAAGCAGGTGTCGATTCGTGGAATTTTGACGAAACGTTACGCGCAAATTTTTCGGGGGTACCGATGGTATCGCCGTTAATGGTAGCAGCATACAAATTTGTAAATGACTCATTAGTCCATTTGTGCTTACGCCTTATGATGCCACCGGTGTCGCGAGCCGATGCGAAAATCAGCTGATCACCTAGCATGGTGCTTCCGTAGTCCGAGTACTGCGAATTGACTCCGGCGTCCTCAATTGTAAATCGGTTTGAAT
This sequence comes from uncultured Flavobacterium sp., assembly GCA_964563275.1. Lineage (GTDB taxonomy): Bacteria > Bacteroidota > Bacteroidia > Flavobacteriales > Flavobacteriaceae > Flavobacterium. The sequence goes on along the minus strand of CAZLWZ010000281.1, from coordinate 506 downwards.
TGGCTTTAATTTTTTGCCGGTAATCGGTATTTGATACAAAAAGTTGTGCCCGCGCATCGGACGATGATTTCTGCGCGAATAGATGCATCATCTCATCGGCTCTGTCATACTGACCGATTGATTTCAATGACTGCGCGTATCGGTAATAGTATTCTGCTTCAGGTTGTTTGTTCAGAGCAAACAATTGTGCGTACCACTTAGCAGCATTCTCAAGGTCCGAATTGAAGTAATATGCATTTCCGAGCTTCTGGAACATGTCGGCCGACTTATAACCCTTTTCGGCAAGTCGTTCGTAAGTTTGAATTGCGTCGATATAAGCGAAAGATTCGTATTTCTTGTCCGCATTTTTCTTTGCCACGGGTTGCGCAAAGACAGCCGTTGCAACTAAGTTCAACATCAGGGCCAATATCATTAAGTACCTTTTCATGACTGATAATTTAAAAGAATCTCGGCGATACAATGCGGTTATAATTGCCAAACAATTCGAAACGTAGGAAAATTTCATG
>CAZLWZ010000280.1:0-3027 GCA_964563275.1 uncultured Flavobacterium sp. | reverse complement strand
AGGGACTTAACGATCCTTACACGGTTGAAGATCAGGTGGCGATTATCTACGCAGGTTCTAAGAATTTGCTGAGAAACGTTCCTGTAGAGAAAGTACGTGAATTTGAAAGCGATTTCCTTCAGTATCTGAACGCTAAGCACCGCGATACGCTCGACGCTCTCAAAGCAGGAAAACTGACTGATGAGATTACTGACGTAATTGAAAAAGCAGCAAAAGAAGTTTCAGCGAAATACAATTAATTAATTTGAGAATTTGAAGATTTGAAGATGTTCCATTTTCAAATTTTCAAATCATCACATTTCCAAATTAGCAAATGGCAAATTTAAAGGAAATACGTAACAGGATAGCTTCGGTATCTTCTACGATGCAGATCACTTCTGCGATGAAGATGGTTTCGGCGGCAAAGTTAAAGAAGGCGCAGGATGCCATTACGGCGATGCGTCCTTATTCTGAAAAACTGACCGAATTGCTTCAAAACCTTTCGGCTTCCCTAGAAGGCGATATAGGCGGGGAATTTACTACGCAGCGTCCGGTGCAGAATGTACTGGTAGTGGCGATTACCTCCAACCGTGGACTTAGTGGTGCTTTCAACACCAATATTGTTAAGGAAGCACGCCGATTAGCTCAAAACGAGTATGCGAGCAAAAACGTTTCTTTTTATACGATTGGTAAAAAAGGGAATGATCTGATCAGAAAAACTTTTCCGGTGGTAGTCAACAATAATGATGTTTTCGACAACCTGAATTTCGAAAATGTTTCTGCCATTGCTGAAGACATTACGCAACTGTTCCTGAATGGGAACTTTGACAAGATTGTCGTGGTGTATAATCAGTTTAAAAATGCTGCAACGCAAATTGTGAAGGTGGAGCAGTTTCTTCCGCTTGCCCCGGCATCAGAGACTACGTCGAACTCAGTGGATTATATTTTCGAGCCTAAGAAAGAAGATATTATTCTGACGCTGATCCCGAAGATGCTTAAAACACAACTTTACAAAGCGATCCGCGATTCATTTGCCTCTGAGCACGGAGCGCGTATGACGGCAATGCATAAAGCTACCGACAACGCCACTGAACTGCGCGACCAGTTGAAACTGACGTACAACAAAGCACGACAGGCGGCAATTACCAACGAAATATTGGAGATCGTGGGTGGTGCCGAAGCGCTGAACGCATAAAAGAATTGAAAAATAGAGTAAAGAGCCGGCTGCATAGTCGGCTTTTTTACTTTATATAGGAATGAAGCCTGGCCTTATATTTTAATGATTCCCATTGGCATCCAGAAGAAATGGCTATTTTTGCTCATAAAATTCACCAGGTTGGGATTATACAAAAGCTTGTTCAGACAGACCGCGATTTACGGCTTTGCTACGGTGCTGCCGCGGATGCTGACATTCTTTCTGACGCCTTTATATACCGATTTACTTCCTACTTCGGAGTACGGTGAAGTCTCAATTATTTTCGCATATATGATCTTTTTTAATGTCGTCCTTGCGTACGGTATGGAGACTGCATTTTTCCGATTTTACAGTCGCGAGGAAAATAAAGAAACTGTTGCGGAAACATCTTCGTTATCAATCTTCGGGACTGCAATGTTATTTCTCCTTGCGTCATTGCTGTTGCGGGATACACTTGCAGATTATTCAGGCTTTGACGTCAAGTACATTACCTACGCTATCTGGATTCTTGTACTCGATGCACTGGTTATCATTCCATTTGCACAATTACGGGTCAATAGGAAGCCCATGCATTATGCCGTTTTCAAAACGGGCAATGTTATCATTAATATCGGCCTGAATATTTTCTTTTTGATTTTTCTGCCGAAACTTGCTGCCGCCGACCCAAGCGGAATTTTCAATTTAATCTATTTCGAAAATTATGAAATAGGATACATTTTTATCTCGCTACTAGTCGCGAGTATGGCAACCTTTATCGCATTGTCGGGGAACTATATCAGGATGACCTGGCATTTCGATTTTACGCTTTGGAAAAAAATGATGCGTTATGGCTTGCCAATATTGGTATCAGGAATTGCCTTTGCGATCAACGAACAATTTGATAAGATTTTGCTTGAGTGGCTACTGCCTGCAAACATCGCCAAAGCTGAAGTCGGCGTTTATTCAGCTTGCTATAAACTCGGACTTTTCATGATATTGTTTCGAACCGCTTATACGCTTGGAATTGAACCGTTTTTCTTTAGTTATTCACATAAGGAAAATGCGACACAGACTTATGCGACGGTGACCAAGTATTTCATCATCTTCGGTTCGCTGATACAACTGGCGGTCATCGTTTTTGCCGACTTAATCAAACTGGTCCTGCTTCCCGACCCCGCGTATTGGGAAGCTATGAAAATCGTCCCGCTGATCGTGCTGGCGAATTTTTTTCTCGGGATTTACACGAACCTTTCGGTTTGGTATAAACTGATCGACAAAACGCATATCGGCGCTTATATTTCAATAATGGGAGCCGTCGTCACATTGGCTCTGAATTTTATTCTGATACCGCATATCAGTTACTACGGATCGGCTATCGCCACTATTGCTGCCTACGGAAGCATGATGTTTGTATCGTGGTACCTCGGCAACAAACATTACCCGGTTCCTTACGAAATCAGGAAAATTTCAGGTTACCTCGGACTCTCGATTTTGTTTTCAGTAATATCATTTTACTATTTCCGTGAAAATTATTTTGTCGGCGTCTCGTTGTTGCTGGCGTACATGGCGTTTTTGTATGTCAATGAGCGTGAGGTAATCGACCGAATTTTAAAAAGAAAAACCGACACATAAACATCTGTTATGATAATCAAAATTATAAATAAATCCGGGCATGCGCTGCCTGAGTATGAAACAATTGCTTCTGCCGGAATGGACATCCGCGCAAATATATCCGAGCCGGTGACACTGGAACCTTTGGCACGTGCGATAATAAAAACCGGACTTTTCATCGAACTGCCTATCGGATACGAAGCGCAGGTGCGTCCGCGGAGTGGATTGGCTGCCAAAAAAGGCGTTACCGTACTAAATTCGCC
>CAZLWZ010000279.1:0-3031 GCA_964563275.1 uncultured Flavobacterium sp. | reverse complement strand
GTGTAGGGCGTGCCCCCCGTGGCAGCTGTATCTGCATGACACTCGTTCGTGACGGGGGTCGGGCTGTGCGCTGCAATCTTTAATCGGCGCCTGGCATCGCCGCTCAAAGGATTTTCGCTTCCATCCCTCACGCGGTCACCAGCAGCCAAAACCCGCAGATAATTTTCGCCATCTCGAAAAGAAATGTATTTTTACCAGTCATTATACTAAATCCGAAATTTGAAAGTTTAGGACTTAAATGCTATAAATTGAAAACCACCATACTAAAATATACTTTTCTACTTGGAGTGCTTTGTTTTATCATCGCCTGTTCCACGAAAAGAAACTCATTTATTTCCCGGAATTCCCATGCCCTGAGTACCAAATACAACATCCTGTACAACGGTGGTATCGCGCTTGAAACCGGCATCAACGAATTAAAAAGCACTTATTACGACAATTATTGGGAACTGCTTCCGGTCGAGCGTATGCAACGCGACGAAGCGGCGATGGTCCCTGGCGAGACCAAAAACCCGAACTTCGAACGAGCCGAGGAAAAAGCGATAAAAGCAATCCAGAAACATTCGATGAACATTGGCGGGAGTGAAAAAAACCCACAAATGGATGAAGCGCACCTGATGCTTGGGAAAGCACGTTATTATGACAAGCGTTACGTCCCGGCACTGGAAGCTTTTAATTACGTTTTGTACAAATACCCAACAAGCGACAAAATCCACGAAGTAAAAGTGTGGCGCGAAAAAACCAACATGCGTATGGAGAACGATGCGCTGGCGGTAAAAAACCTTCGCAAACTTCTGTCGGAGATCAAGTTCAAAGATCAGATATATGCTGATGCAAATGCTGCGCTTGCACAGGCATTCCTTAACATTGGTGAAACTGACAGTGCCATCGTGCGGTTACGACGTGCGACAAAGTTTACCAAATCGAATGAAGAAAAAGCGCGTTATCGGTTTATAACAGGACAGTTGTACGATCAGACGAACTTGCAGGACAGTGCGTTTGTGGCGTATCAGGACGTAATCGACATGCACCGTAAGTCACCGCGAATCTATGTCGTCCAGTCACATGCAAAACAAGCGCAATACTTTGATTATGCAAAAGGCGATACCTTACAGTTCATTGAAAAATTCGAAGATCTGCTCAAAGACCGTGAAAACAGGCCGCACCTTGATGTGCTGAACCACCAGATGGCTTTGTTCTACGACCGCAGGAAAAAAACTGATCAGGCTAAAAAATATTACAATCGATCGCTCGACGCAATGTCGCAGGACGCGTATCTGAATGCATCAAATTACAGGAATCTGGCCGACATATATTTTGAGGAAGCACAATATGTCACGGCAGGAAAATATTTCGACAGTACGATGGTGCATCTGCAGCCGCGAACGCGCGAATTCAACCTGATTAGGAAGAAACGCGAAAATCTCGTCGACGTGATTAAATACGAAGGGATAGCATCCAGGAACGACAGCATTTTAAATGTCGTAGCTATGAGCGCGCCACAGCAGGTGGCATATTATGAAGATTACATCTCGCGCCTTCGTGTCGAAGATGAAAAAAGGGCGGCGCTGGCTGAAAAAGAGCGACTGGCGCAGGAGAGCCGCAGCGCAGGTGTTTTCGGCTCTGATGATGTAGCCAGTACGCGCGAAGTTGCCACGAGCAGCAGGACTTCCCCGGCAGTGCGCGATATGGCGATGAACAATGCATCGGCAGGAGGACGCCCGGGCGCTTTCTATTTTTATAATCCGTCGACGGTAGCTTTCGGGAAAAATGAGTTCCGGAAAAATTGGGGCGAGCGTGCTTATGCTCCGAATTGGCGTACCGCAAGAAGCAATGCAAGATCAGAAGTCGAAGAAGAGCAGGAGTTGACCCCTGAGCAGCAACAGGCGCTTGATGAGCAAAAAGCGATAGCCGATGCGCGATACACGCCCGAGTTCTACATCGCGCAACTTCCGACAGAAACAGCCGTCATTGACAGTCTTGGTACCGAACGGAATTTCGCATACTACCAACTGGGTGTGATCTACAAAGAAAAATTCAAGGAATATCAACGTGCGGCGGACAAGCTTGAGGCACTGCTTCAAAATAATCCTGAAGAGCGACTGGTACTTCCGTCACTGTACAATCTGTACAAAATTTACGAGATTATCGATCCCTCGAAAATGGCATCGATGAAACAGACTATCCTAACACAGTACCCCGATTCGCGTTATGCGCAGATTATAGGAAATACGGCTGCCGGAGCGAACAGCGTTCTGACACCCGAAGAGGCGTATAACAAATTATTCAAAGAGTACGAAAGCGGCGCGTTACGGGATGTGATTGTCGATGTCGATTTTGCAATTGATCAATATACGGGAGAAGAAATGGTTTCGAAGTTTGAGCTCCTGAAAGCACATACTATAGGAAAACTCCGAGGATTGGAAGAGTATAAAGCGGCCCTGAATTACGTGGCCTTAAGTTATCCCAACCAGGTCGAAGGCAAGACCGCAGAAAGGATCCTGCGTGAAGACGTGCCTTTACTCGAGCACCTGCAGTTTAACGATGCCGAGCCAATTAGCTGGAAGATTCTTTATCGATCGGCTCCAGGCGACAAGGACGCAAAAGCACTGCAGGACAAACTCGGGAAATTCATTTCGGAGCGAACAACCGATCAGTTGTCTCAGTCGCGGGATATTTATACTTTTGATGCCGATTTCATCGTAATCCACGGAATTCTCTCCGAAGAGCGTGCGAAAAACATTGCATTGGTACTGAAGGAGTATAAAGATTACAAAATCAAGCAGGAGCCAATCGTGATCTCGACTAACAATTATAAGGTCGTGCAGATCATGAAGAATTTAGAGGAATATCTCGCCGATCCTAAGAAGCCAGCCGTAAAACGCGCGCCACCGGTAATTCAGAAGACCGAGCAGAAAGTCAATCAGGCGCCAATTCAGCCTCGTGCTGCCAAGTCAAGTCCTGCCGCCCGTCAAACTCCTGCACCGCCAACGCCTAACTTTGCGCCTCCGGGTGCACCGGGCAGTACTCC
>CAZLWZ010000278.1:0-3043 GCA_964563275.1 uncultured Flavobacterium sp. | reverse complement strand
GTTCTGCAACTGAAATTTTCAAGTCGTTTGCCATTCTTTCGACAATGGTGTAAGCTTCGGGATGAACGGCCGAATTGTCAAGCGGATTTTTACCGATTACACGTACGAACGCGGCACCTTGTTCAAATGCTTTTTCGCCGAGGCGCGGCACTTTCTTTAATTGTTTTCGTTCAGTGAATGCACCATTCAGAGCACGGTATTCCACGATGTTTGCCGCTAATTTCTCACCGATGCCCGACACATAAGACAATAAATGTTTGCTTGCGGTATTGAGATTGACGCCGACCGAATTAACGCACCTTACCACGACGGTATCGAGTTCGTCCTTTAGTTTTGCCTGGTCGACATCGTGCTGGTATTGGCCAACGCCGATTGACTTGGGGTCGATTTTAACAAGTTCGGCAAGCGGATCCGACAACCGGCGACCAATCGATACCGCACCGCGAACTGTGACATCATAATTCGGGAATTCGTCGCGCGCAGTTTTTGAAGCCGAGTACACCGAAGCTCCGGCCTCACTAACAATATACACCTGCAGCGGTTTATCAAACGCAATTTTTTTTATGAAAAATTCGGTTTCGCGGGATGCGGTACCGTTACCGATAGAGATTGCATCAATCTTGTAAGCGTTGACCATCGACCGGATTTTTTTCATCGCGACCGATGTTTCATTTTGCGGCGCATGAGGATAAATGGTCTCGTTGTATAACAGATCGCCTTTTTCGTCAAGGCAAACCACTTTGCAACCGCTTCGGAAGCCGGGATCGATAGCCAAAATTCTTTTTTCACCAAGTGGCGGCGCCAGCAAAAGTTGCTGAAGATTTCCTGCGAAAACCTGGATCGAAGCGGCATCGGCCCGTTGTTTTGCCTGCTGCAGTACCTCATTTGAAATAGCAGGTGCCAATAGTCTTTTGAAGCTGTCGGCGGCAGCGAGTTCTATTTGCGATGCCGCTTCGCTTTTTGGATTTTTTATAACCGATTGCAACATCATGTCGAGCGCTTCCGCGTTGTCGATCTCGATTTTCAATTTGACAAATCCCTCGTTTTCGGCGCGCAACATTGCCAGCAGACGATGCGACGGAGCCTTTGACAAATTTTCGGACCACTCGAAATACTGCGCGAATTTTTTGGCTGCGTCATCATCTGCTTTAGCCTTTACTACTTTAGTGGTTACCGATGCCGATTTTGAATAAATACGACGCAGGCTCTTCCTTATATATAAATTCTCATTGAGCCACTCGGCTATGATATCGCGTGCGCCTTGTAGTGCATCCGGTTCGGACGAGATGTTTTTGTTCAGATAACGCGACGCCAGTTGCCTGATGTTGTCGCTGTTTTGGGCCATGATTATTTTGGCTAGCGGCTCGAGTCCGTTTTCACGCGCGGTGTCGGCACGGGTTTTCTTTTTCTTTTTAAACGGAAGGTATAAATCCTCCAGTTCGGCCAGATCAAAGCTGCGGCTGATTTTCTGCTCAAGCTCCTCTGTAAGAGCGCCTTGTTCGGCAATCGTTTTTGCTATAGATTCTTTCCTTTTTAGGATCGCATCGTATTCTTTGTCGCGTTTTGCAATTTCTTCGATAAGCACTTCGTCGAGGTTTCCTGTCTGGTCTTTCCGGTATCGGGAAATAAACGGAATCGTGCAGTCTTCGTTTAAAAGCTTTACGGTGTTTTGGATACTTGCCGTGTTGGCTGATACAAATTTTGCAATGTAACTGATGTTTGTCATGATATGGTTGTGAGCGCGGCGAAGTTACTTTTTTCTGAGAAGATGATGAAATGGTTACTGCCATACCCCGGATTGAAGCGAAAAGCCTTTGAAGCGACGGCCGTGGTTTTTGCCGATGGAAAACAGCGACATCGGAGCTCGTTTTACAGCGATGCAAAACCAGGATCGGGCGCAAAAAGCTTGCAGCGGAAGGCCGGATAAAGGTTCAAAATCAGTCCTGAACTATATAATCTTTTGGATCCTCCTTTTTGAATTCGGGTTGGATGTTGATGTGGTTAATATGGAATTTCAGAAACAATACCTGCTCGACCTGATGCAGCAGCTCATTAAAATCGGAGATCCTGATGTCTTCGCTGCAGTCCAGATGCGCCTCGAGGTGAAGTTCTTCATCGTTCAGGTGCCACACGTGGATGTGGTGCAGTTTGTTGACCCCGGGTATTTTGTGCACTTCGCGGACGATTTGTTTAATGTCGATGTGAGAAGGCGTGAACAACATCAGCATATGAGTAGATTTTTTGAGCAAATCGATGCCCACGATGATCAGGTAAATTGCGATGATGCATGTCAGTACGCTGTCAACCCAGAACCATCCGAAGAATTTCATCAGGAGTCCGCCGATTAGTACGGCCACCGAGGCGAGCATATCGGTAAACAGGTGCAGGTAAGCCGAGCGCATGTTCAAACTCTTTTGGGCGTCGTTCCTTATAAGCAATACCGAAATTCCGTTGGCGACAATGCCAAGGATCGAAAGCCAAATGACCAGACCTGAAGCGATTGGTTCGGGGTACAGAAAGCGCTGCGCTGCCTCGACGATCAGGTATATGGCGACGATGATCAGCGTTGAGGCATTTACGAACGCTGCTATGACTTCGGCTCGTTTATAGCCGAAGGTTTGGTTTAGTGATGCTTTTTTTCGTGACAACTTGTGTGCTGCGAAGCTGAAGATCAGCGAAAGCACATCGCTGAAATTGTGCAGCGCGTCCGACAGCAGTGCGAGGCTTCCCGAGAGCACCCCACCGATCGCCTGTGCCGCGGTAATCACTACGTTCAGGACGATCGAGAACAACAGGTTCCTTCCTCTTACATTGTGTTTATGTATGTGGACGCCAGACATCGATTAAGTTACTTGCAGGCGATTTTATCGACCCGTGCCTGATGGCGGCCGCCTTCAAATTTGGTGTTTAAAAAAGTTTCGACCATCTCGACGGCCTGCGGAATTGAGGTGAAGCGTGCCGGGATGCTTATACTGTTAGCGTTGTTGTGCTGGCGCGCCAAGGCAGCAATTTCTTTGGTCCAGCATAATGCTGCGCGAACACC
>CAZLWZ010000277.1:0-3079 GCA_964563275.1 uncultured Flavobacterium sp. | reverse complement strand
ATTCAAAACAACTTTCGAACACAGAATCACCGTTTTACCGTCATTTACCTCCAATATCAAACCTGGTAATCCGTAATAACCTTCAGGTCCCTGGCTCACCGGAATTTCCGGTGCATACCATGCGGTGATTGTTACTTCTTCGGGCATCTCAAATTGCTCCATGAAGTTTGTGGAGGTGATTTCTTTCTTTTCATTTTCATTTTCGTCTTTTTTCTTCGGACGGAAGTTTCGGATATCCGATTTGTTTACTGGCTTCACGGCTGTCGCTTTATAACACGTGTAACCGCCAATCTGCCGTGACTCACCTTCCATTTTCCAGTCCAGTTTCGGCAGTGAATCTTTGATGAGAAATTCCTTGCCCATGAATTCACGATCGACGGTAAACATTTTGTCTTTGACGTTTTTGTAATAAGTTCCGCCGCCGCCCATCATCGACGACATAAACCGTCGACCCTGACTTTCCTGACCCGGCGCGTCCAGTTTTTCTTCTTCTTTATATATGGAAGCCGATTTATCAAAATTCAAAATGAATGTTTTTTCAAACATTTTGCGCATCCGCTCCTCAATCATCTTTTGCATGTCGGGTGTCACGCCCTCAATCTTGACCTGCCCCAGCATGTCGGAAGTACTGGTTTTCGATTCGTAAACTGCCATCCCCTGAAATTCCTGAGCGAATGAGGCTATCCCAATATTCAGGGATACAGCCAATAATAAATATTTTTTCATATTTGAATCCTTATAGTGAAGTAGCAAATATGACTTATTTTCAGACTGGCTGTTACAAAATAATTGTTAAATAAACGGTTACGCCAATTCTGGTTTAATTGTATATTAGCAATCGATGAAATCTCTGTTATTACTTATTGTTTGCTCTTTTACGTGCTTCGGTCAACGGATTGTGCCCGGCTCCACAGAACCTTTAATAGCCGATACATTTGTAGGTTATGACAATCTTGGTTTTGCGTATTTTATTTACAACAACACTTTCTCAAAACAAAAAGGATCTATTTCACTTGAGTATAAAAACGTCGGGCTCGGTAAAATCGAAAAAGTTGATATCATAAATCCGTTGAAAATTGCTCTTTTTTACGCCGATTTCAATACGGTGGTTTTATTGGACAACCAGCTGAACGAAATAAGGCAGATAAGTTTTTCAGAGTTTCAGCGCCAACAGATACTTGTTCAGGCAACCGGCAATGCATCGCGCAACCGATTGTGGATTTTTAACGGACTCACGTTGGAACTGGCTCTGTACGACTATTTGCGAAACGAATATCAAACGCTCACCCAGCCGTTGTCGGGTAACATATTGTATTACGAAACCGATTTCAATAACTTTAGGTGGATTGACGAAGAAAATGACTGGTATGAATGCGACATATACGGCAAGATCAATTTCCGTGGAAAAGTTCCAGGATTCGACTCAATTGTCTTTACCGACAACGGTGCTCTAATCTTGCGAAACGGCGATCAAATATCATATTTTGATACCGAAAAAAATTTGCTTCCGTTAATTGAAATTGACGCAAAATCGTTTAAAAGTTTTTACTACAGCCAGCAAAATTTAGCTATTTTTACGACAATCGGAATTACAAATTATAAACTTACATTACCATAATGCATATAGCGGTAGCAGGGAATATCGGCGCGGGAAAAACAACATTAACAAGGTTACTTGCCAAGCATTTTAAGTGGGAGCCTCATTTTGAAGACGTAGTCGATAACCCGTATTTAGATGATTTTTACCATCAGATGGAGCGTTGGTCGTTTAACTTGCAGATTTACTTTTTGAACAGCCGCTTCCGCCAAGTATTGCAAATCCGCCAAAGTGGGAAGAACATCATTCAGGATCGGACGATTTACGAAGATGCACACATATTTGCGCCGAACTTACATTCGATGGGACTGATGACCAACCGCGATTTCAATAATTACACATCGCTTTTTGAGTTGATGGAATCACTTGTCGAAGCTCCGGATATGCTGATTTACCTCAGAAGTTCCATTCCGAATCTTGTAAACCAAATCCACAAACGCGGCCGTGAATATGAAAACTCGATTTCGATCGAATATTTGAGTCGGCTAAACGAACGCTATGAAGCGTGGGTGCAGACCTATAACCGCGGAAAATTGTTGATTATTGATGTCGATACAGTCGATTTCGTCAATAATCCCGAAGATCTGGGAAGCATTTACAATAAAATCGATGCTGAGTTGAATGGATTGTTCTAGCCGGCATTAAAAGATGTACTAATCAAGTTGACCTTCAATATCCATCATTTGATGTAAAACTCTCACGACTTCAATCAAATTTTTCTTTTTATTGATTTTGTAAAAAACGTAATGTGACTTTATTTTCAGCCTATAGTAGCCTTTACGCAAAAAGCTGTAATCTGTTCCGGAATTAGGTTTTATACACAGATATTCTATTTCATCAAGTATCAAGTCTATGTAATGATTTGCTTGGTCACTCGACCAATTTTCAAATGTATAAAGCCAAATGCTTTGCAAATCATTTTCCGCTTCAAGACTTAACTTATAAGTCATCCGCAGCGTATTTCGCATTCAAATTTTCTAAAAATACTTTTCGATCAAAGTTTTCGACAAATCCGGATTTTTCGCCTTTTTTAAGTTCTGCAATAAGTCTAATTTTCTTAGATTCCTCTTGCTCGAACACTCTTAATGCCGCTCTAATCACCTCACTTGTAGAGGAAAATCGGCCGGTTTTGATTTGTTCGGTGATAAAATTGTCGAAATAATCACCAAGTAAAATTGAAGTGTTCTTTGCCATTTTATTTTTATTTGAAACGAAGATACCGATTCTTGGTATTAATTCAAATTTTTTAACGCAGGGCTAGTTTGGTTTAGTTTGCTACTTCATAAAATGATCCGCATCAATCAGCCGATTACCGTCATTGTCATGCATCGCATAATTAAAACCGGGCTGTATGCAATAAGCGCCATGTTCGCCTTTTTTGTTAATCGCTATAAATCCGACCTGGATATCTTTTAAATTCTTGTTTCTGATGGATGTCAGTTTGACGATGCGCATTACTGCTTCTTCACAAGCCTGTTGCGG
>CAZLWZ010000276.1:0-3083 GCA_964563275.1 uncultured Flavobacterium sp. | reverse complement strand
ATATTGTTTACAACCCAAAAAAAATCCGAAACCAAAGGGCTTCGGATTAAGAAAAGATTTGTAAGATATTACTCCTTGAAATCGCCCATTTTACTGTATTTGTCCATTCTTTGCGCGACAAGTTCGGTTGTTGATAAGTCTTTTAGTTCGTTATAGGCTTTAGAAATATATTTTTCGACATTTTTGAACGTCGTTTCGCGATCATAATGTGCTCCGCCCAATGGCTCCGGGATCACGTCGTCGACGAGCTTTTGCCGCTTCATGTCGCTCGATGTTAACTTAAGTGCGTCGGCAGCTTTCTCCTTATATTCCCAGCTTTTCCATAATATTGATGAGCATGACTCAGGCGAAATTACCGAATACCAGGTGTTTTCAAGCATAAAAACCCGGTTTCCCACTCCAATTCCCAGTGCACCACCCGATGCGCCTTCACCTACTATGATTGAGATTATCGGCACTTTAAGATTGACCATTTCAAAGATGTTTCTTGCGATGGCTTCGCCTTGGCCACGTTCCTCGGCTTCCAGGCCTGGATATGCTCCGGGAGTGTCGATCAGGGTTAGCACAGGAATATTAAATTTCTCGGCCATTTTCATCAGCCTGAGTGCTTTTCGGTAACCTTCGGGGTTTGCCATACCGAAATTCCTGTATTGCCGTGTTTTTGTATTATAACCTTTTTGTTGCCCGACGATCATAAACGACTGACCGGCTATCTTTCCGAGTCCGCCAATCATCGCCTTGTCGTCCTTAAAGGTTCGATCTCCAAACAATTCCAGGAACGTGTCGCCACACAGGGCACGGACGTGATCCATCGTGTACGGACGGCTCGGATGCCTCGACAACTGCACGCGTTGCCATGCGGTAAGGTTCTGGTAAATCTTTTTCTTGGTCTCTTCTAATTTCTTCTCGATCTGTTTGCAGGTGTTGGTTACATCAACATTGGATTCCTGGCCGATAATCTGGCATTTGTCGAGTTGGTCCTCCAGTTCTTTAATAGGAAGTTCGAAATCTAGATATTCCATATAGCTTGCGGGTTGTCAAATTGGAAAGCAAAGATAAAACTTATAATTGTTATCAAAAGGAAAAATGCGCTTTTATACCGACTTTCCACAGTGCGAAAGGCTCGTGATCAGAAGCTGCAAAGGTCAGTGCGGCAGTATCTGTTTACGGTTGTACCGATTTTTAATGATCCCGTTCAGGATTACTGTCGTTAAAATAATTCCCGCGCCTATATAAAACGACGGGCTCATCTTCTCGCTTTCGCCGATGATGAAGAATGCCAGCAGGATTCCATAGACAGGTTCAAGGTTTGTTGTAAGCATTACGGTGTACGGCGACAAGCGGCGCATGACATGTACTGATGCTGTAAATGCATAAGCTGTACACACCGATGCGAGTATTAAAATCAGGATCCAGTCGTTGCCGGAGATATCAAAGAAAGCCGGAGTAAATTTGCCATCGAAGAGCAAGTAAACCGACACGAACAGAAATCCTGCAAAAAATTCGTAAACAGTGATCACGGTCGAATCGTGTTGCTGAATCAGCTTCCCGTTGAACAGCGTGAACAGAACACCCATAAATACCGAGAAGAGCGCATATCCAATCCCTTCAAGAAAGCGCACCTCGACCTGCATAATGATAAACAGGCCGGCCATGATGATCATTCCGAAGAATATCTCGTACCACAGCACTTTCCGTTTGTAGAACAAAGGTTCCAGGATGGCTGCGAAAAAAGCGCCCATCGAGAACATCGCCAGAGTGATTGAAACATTGGAAACATTGATTGCTTTGAAAAAGAAGATCCAATGAATGGCAATCAGAAACCCGACAAAACAAAGTTTTCCTATGACTTTTACCGGAAGCCTTAACGATTTGCGCGTGATCTTCATGAACAGCAGCAGGAACAAGGTCGCCAGCAGCATGCGGTACCATACCAGCGATGCTTCACGGATCGAAATCAGTTCGCCGAGAACGGCGGTAAACCCCCATATAAATACAATCAGATGGAGGTTTAAGTGGCTTTTGATGTTACCGCTTTGCATTCTTCAATAAGTAAAAAGCCAAAATTGTAAAGAGAACATTAGGAAGCCACACCGCCACAAACGGAGGTATGCTCGACTTCTCGGCCAATGTCCCGAAGATTTTATCAAAAAAGACAAATGCGAAGGCGATGCCGATCCCAATAGCCAGATTCACTCCCATTCCACCGCGACGTTTCATAGACGACAGTGCAACGGCAATGATTGTGAGTATAAATGCCGAAACCGGCAAACTGTATTTTTTGTACAGGACAACCATGTAGGTATCGATGTTTGCCGATCCGCGGGCTCGTTCTTTATCGATAAACCTGTAGAGTTCGCCCAACCTAAGCGTCTCGGCGACATAAATAGTAGGCGTCAGGTCTTCAAGATCGAAATTAAAAACGGTGTCTTTACGCGGTGCGGTTTCAAGGCGGTCGTTCAGCGCGCCAACTGTCCGTTTCGAATAATTGAACATTGTGTACGTGCTATCGGCTGCGTTCCATTTAATCCTGTTGGCTTTGATTTTATATTCAAGCTCCTCGCCTTTAAACTTCTCAAGGCTGAAATTTGAGGCGGTTCCGATGCGCTGGTTAAAGCTGCCTACGTAGATAAAGACATCGTCGCTGATTTGCCGGTACACATCCGAATTGTCGCGCATCGCATTCAGGCCGCCTCCCTTTAAATAGGTGTATCTAAAATCGTTGTAACCCTGGCTCGACGTTGGTACAAGATAAAAACCCATCAGCAGCACCAGCACCGAGATAATTGACGCTCCCACAATGTACGGCCGGAGAAAGCGTGTAAATGAAATCCCCGAACTTAAAATCGCGATGATTTCGGTATTATTGGCCAATTTCGAGGTGAACCAGATAATCGACAGAAAAAGGAAAATCGGAAACAGGAAATTGGTAAAGTAAATCGTAAAATGGTAGTAGTAGATCGCGATATCGACAAACGGTATTTCGTTCTCGATCATCTTATTTACCTTTTCCGCCACGTCGATTACGATCCCGATGGGAATGAACATAAACAACATCACGAAGAAAGTCGCGAGATAACGTT
>CAZLWZ010000275.1:0-3130 GCA_964563275.1 uncultured Flavobacterium sp. | reverse complement strand
GAGCCAACGACTGTAAAAATAGGCGCATCTGGAAGCACCAGTGCACTGGACCCTGGCATCGCATTGAAAATTGTAAAACTATCTGTGGATGAAGAGTTCAATGGCTACGTGAAATTGGAAGTTACTACAACAGGATTCGAATGTAAACACACTTATCGCCTGACTAAATCTATTATAAAATTACAACCATTTCTGCGGAAAACATGTAATTACTTCTTTTCCGGCACAAATATGCTGAACACTGCGCCAACACCGGGTTCACCTGAAGCTGTGATAAAACCGTTATGATTCTTCATAATCTTCGCGCATATTGCCAGACCAACTCCCGTGCCTGCATATTCTTTTTTTCCGTGCAGCCGCTGAAATACCTCAAAAATACGGTCTTTGTACTGCGAATCAAAACCAATCCCGTTATCGGAAATATCAATGCGCCAGAACTTTTCCCGCGATACCACTTCTTTTTTGGCCGAAATTTTAATTTTTGCCGGAACATCTGCCTTGCTGTATTTAATTGCATTGCCGATTACATTATAAAACAACTGCTGAAACTGCAGTGGGATCAGGTACAATGTGGGCAAAGTATCGGCTTCGATACTAACATTTTTCTCGTCAATGATATCATCCATCATGGCAATTACATCACTGAGCAGCGAATTTAAATTGGTTTTTTCCTTTCGCAGATCGTCCGAATCCATACTTGAAAAACTCAGTAATGCGTTAATGAGGTTCTGCATCCTGTCGGCTGTGGCGTTGATATTGTTAAGATATGATACCGACCGTTCGGATAAATTCTGCTCATCCATTTCCAGAATTCTGCTATTGAACATCCTGATCTTCCGCAATGGTTCCTGTAAATCGTGGGAAGCTATGTAAGTGAAAGATGCAAGATCGCTGTTTTGGCGCTGCAGCTCGGCATTCTTTTGTTCCAGAAGCTTCTCGTTGCGCTGGCGTTCGAGTTCCATTTCACAGCGCTTCGCCGCAATTTTCAGTAGCGAATCAATATATTCCGGATCGGTAATTTCGCTGCGGTGCAAAACAGCGATAATTCCGATGCAGTCGCCCGCGGCATCGTGAAGCGGGTATCCGATATAACCGTCGGCATTTAAATTTTGGAAGGTTTTATTCTGTGGAAACAACTTTTGTACGCCAGTGGTGCAGACGACCTTACCTTTTGCTACCTCCTTGCATGCATCATGGCTCAGAGGATAATTGAAATTTTCGACAATCTGACCATCGGCGCAAACCGACAAACAGTGGATCCAGTCACCATCTTCTTCCGGAACAATTTCGCCTACCAGGCCATAATCCAGACCGGTTTTTTGAATGGTTTCCTGAAGAAGAAAGTCAAAAAAGCTCTTTCCTGTCTTATATGACGCAAATGATTCCGAAAACTCGTTGAGTATCAGTTGCTCGAGTTTTTTGTTCGAATCGGCTAAAAACGAGTTCATCTGGCTTAACCGTGCCGAAGCCTCTTTTTCGGCTGTACAATTTTTCGAGCTTACGGTGACAGTATTGTTTACCACTTCAATGGCCGCACTAAACCAGATTTTCGACCCGTTGTGGTGGACTTCCACTTCATAAGTTTCGGGTTGGCGGGTGTTATAACAATGCACCATCTTTTCGAATATGCCATTTTCGAATATTCCCGGATACACTTTGCTGCAGGTTTTTCCGGTTACGTAGCTGGCGGTGAGGCCAAAATTTGCGGGCACTTCGGCGTTGGTGAAAAGTATCGTGAAATCGATAATATTGTTATTGGAATCAAAAACCGGATCATAAATAGCGATGCCGTAATACGCTGAAGCCAATATAGAATTAAGGAAATCGCGATATTGCTCGTTTGCGCCGGCAGTATCAGCCATAGGTTGGGTCTTTTCCCCCGTGATATCTTCAAGCACCAAATATATATAAGCTTTATTTTTAGCGGCGTCCGAGAAATAACGTGCGTCGATCGAGACGGTCGCATGACTTTCGGATCCACTGGCTAATTTTATCGGATATTTATTTACTGATTTTTCGGCCGGCAATAAACTCGTGAGAAGGTGCTCCATTTCGGGTGTTTTCCAGACGGATTTCGAAATCTCATACATCGATCGGCCTTCGCACTCCTCATCAAGCAAATCAAACTTTTGGTGAAGGTGGCGATTTGTTTTCGTAATCTTAAAATCCTCATCCAGAACAACCACCGGATTCCGACTGGCTGTTAGTAATAAATCAATGAATTCCTCAGTATACATAATAATCTCCGAACAAATAGGTTCAGAATGCTAAGCTAACAAAAAATCGTAGTTAATAATTTAAAATAGTGAGATCGGGATTAATTAGTTGACCATTGCTAAATGCGTATCTTTCTTACACTCATGCTCATACACCACCTTTCGCAGTCCGCTGCTTGAAAACCGGTGATCGCGTTTATTGTAATACAGTTCGATTCCTGACTCCTCACAATATTTTCGACCTGTAAAGTTCTTGTCGCGGTACTCTTCGCCAATTATCCGGACGTCAATTTTAAAGGAGCGCAATATATCCTCCAGATCCTGTTCCGTGGCATACGGAATTATCTCGTCAACAAATTTGCATCCTTTTAATTGAATGTAGCGTTCTACTACAGTCTGTGTCGGTTGATTTTTTTCCGGCCGGTCAAGTGTTGGATCGGTTTGTAAACCAACAATCAGGTAATCGCAGACAGTCTTGGCATCCTCGAGCATCTTTACATGGCCCGCGTGCAACAAATCAAAAGCGCTGAAGGTTATTCCAATTTTTGTATTCATCATTTCCATTTCATAAAATATTTCCCGCAAATATTAGAAGACACCGTTGCTGTGCTGTTATACAATTTTTAGCCGATTTTGCATCATTCGGGTGCTTTACGGCATATCTGCTTACGATGCAACGGAATGTTATAATTATATAAACTGCTGATGCCTTTTTAATTCAACATTTGTACAACAACTAATAGAAAAAATCGCGATGGAAAAAATAAAGACTACGCAGCGGCGTGGGACAGATGGTTCTACAGACGCTGAATCGAACGGCCACTATAGTATGGTCGTTTTTTGTCACCTCCGATGGCAGTTCGTTTATCAGCGGCCACAACATATTATCAGTCGGATGGCGCAAAATAAGAAGA
>CAZLWZ010000274.1:0-3156 GCA_964563275.1 uncultured Flavobacterium sp. | reverse complement strand
GCTAAATCCTATTCTTTTTTTTTATCCATTGCTATCGCCCAACCGCGTCAGATGATTTAATCGCCAAATATCAGAATTTTTACGACAGCAGAAAAATAAATCGTCACGATGCACAGGCTGTGCAAACAGGTAGAGACTTTATCCCAAATACAGATCAACATACAACTGCTCTGCCTTTTCCCAGTCGGCTGCCGTGTCAATATTAACGTGATATCTTGGATCACTTTCGATAAATGTGATTTTCTGACCATAGAGGCTGTGGTTCTTAATTACTGAAACCCTGGTTAGGTAAATCGCACCATCTCGATAAAATGTCTGGGGTAAGTCCTGGCGCCGGGTAACAATATCCTGGTCGCCTGTGGCACTATTTAAAAAGCCATCTGAATCGGGCTTAAATGTCCAATGCGGATTAAATTGATGCGGTACAGGTAGAACGCTGATTAGCGAATCTGCTCCGCTTGCAGAAAATTTTTTAATAGCCAGGTCTATGAACGCATTGGGACGAAACGGAGTGGTTGGCTGCAAAAGACACACCGCGTCATAATGTTCACCAAACTGTTCAAAATACGAAACCACGTGTTTAACAACTTCTATTGTTGCGGCGCTGTCGGTAGCTAATTCAGCAGGCCGAATGAACGGTGGCGCGAATCCCGCGTTTGAGGTAATCTCGGCTATACGCAAACTATCGGTTGATACGACTACCTTAGAGATTAAAGTGGCCAACTCCGCCTGCTCCAGGGTATGCAATAATAAAGGCTTACCTCCCAGCATTTTGATATTCTTATCAGGAACTCCTTTGGAGCCGCCTCGTGCCGGAACAATTGCAAGTACCTTCATTAGTACGAAATGGTTTTGTGAAATGTGAGTGGTAAAGTGGCGAGAAAATCTGCAATTTTAATTCCTGCTTCTCCACCGCCGTAAATGTTTGACCGCTTTCGAAGCGGCGTTCCTACCATGGACTTTACGGCAGTTACAATTTCGGATTCATCATAAGATACATCTACTACATTGCTTCCACGGTCACGCCTATGCTGACGGGATCCTATATTTACTACCGGCACTCCCATATACGAACATTCCCGAATTCCGACACTGGAATTCCCTATAAGACACAAACTATCACGTAAAAGTACAAGAAAATCATCACCTTCCATATTTTTAAAAAAGTGGACCTTTTGCAGTTTGTGCTGTTCGCGAAAAGAACGAATTCCGGTTGAGGTTCCGTCGGCGCCTGCATCGACATTCGGCCAAAACCACAGCGTTGGTAAATTTAATCTCTCCACTGCCCTGAGCGTTGCTTCTATATGGATTCTCGAATCGCGATATTCATTGGTAACAGGATGTTGCATAACTACGATATACCCATCCGAAAGATCTGGTGTCGACCCGACTCCGCCGTATTTTGTGTAAAAATCAACTGGCTCTGACAAAGTCAAGGCTTGTTTCGCCAAATCGATTGAGGGACAGCCTGTATTGAATACCTGAGTCTCATTTTCTCCTAAACGGAGTACACGTTCTCGCGCGTTTTCGGATGCCACAAAGTGGTAGTCCGCCAACTTCGTAATGGCGTGGCGTACTTTTTCATCAATATTGCCCGTTACTTCACCACCCTGAATGTGCGCAAGCGGTATATTCATATACGAAGCTGCGATAGCTGGAGCCATAGTTTCAAAACGGTCAGCTACGGTAACTACAATATCAGGCTTCAGATTTTCAAAAACCGTTGATAGTTCCAAAATACCGATACCGGTTGTTTTGGCCGCAGCAGTAAGATTTTCGCCTTCAAGCACGTTAAAAACCCGGGCTGCTATGTCAAAACCATCCTTTACAATGTAATTCACGGCACTTCCATATCGGTCCAATAGAGCAGACGCCGCCACAACCAACTGCAGTTCGAGCGTTGGATGATCATTGATTGCCTGCAATACAGTTTTGACTCTGCTGTATGACGGTCTGGCAGTAATTACCACTGCGATTTTTCTTTTCATCATTATATATCGTCTTCAGTAAGAAAGTCCCAGCATTTTTTCGACTTGTTTATCGGCTTTCCAATAACATTCAAATAGTGATTTGCGGGAATCCCATACCCTTTCGGTTTTTTACTTTCTAGATCTTCAAAACGCAGTATATGTCCTTCAGGTAAATCTTTATTGATAGCAAGTGATTTTTCAAAAATAGATTTTAATTTTCCGAATGAATCATTCGAAGTTTTATCCACTGGTGTATGAAGAGACTTATATATGGCATCAGCACTTGTAACCAACGCCGAAGTTTGCTCCAAACTCAGAGATGCCGCGGCATCAGGTCCGAAACTTTGATTGTGAAATACGACGTGAAATTCGAGTACTTCGGCCCCCAGCGCAATTGCTGCAATACCGGTATGAATTTGAGCAGAATGATCTGAGAAACCAACACGAACCTGATAGCGGCTGCGAAGTTCGGACATCACGTTCAACCCGTATTGTTCAGGAGTAGTTGGGTAAGCTGTAGTGCACTGCAACACAGTAATATCAGTTCCATTCATCTTAAAAACGGCGACGGCTTGATCAAGTTCTTTGTAATTACTCATTCCGGATGAAATTATGACCGGCCGTTTGGTCTGCGCAATTTTTTCCAGCAGAAGCAAATTGGTAACTTCTCCCGATCCTATTTTATAGCAGCTGACATTTAACTTTTCAAGTTCGTCAACAGCTTTTAAGCTAAACGGGGAGCAGATAAAGTCTAGTCCAACTTGATCACAATGGTCTTTTAAACCACGCCATTGCCAAGCTGAAAACTCCATTCGTTTCCAATAATCAAAGCGGGTTGCATCTTCATAAGAAAAATTAACGCGGAACGGTTCGAATTCACTGCTTTCTGCTTCGGCAATGTGCATCTGGAACTTAATCGCACTTACACCTGTTTTTGCAACCGCGTCAATATACGCATGGGCGGTACCTAAACTACCATCATGGGCTTGCGCAATTTCGGCAATCAAATATGGGTATTTTTTCATAAGGTTGTAAAAATAATGATTTAAGCTTGATACTTAAATCTTAATTATACTTGAATATTCGAACTTGTGATCGCTTGCTTCGCATCCGATATTAGCGCATTCATTCCTATATTCCATTGTTCTGTCGTATAAAGATCAACCGGCACTTCCACGGATCGGTT
>CAZLWZ010000273.1:0-3173 GCA_964563275.1 uncultured Flavobacterium sp. | reverse complement strand
TCGGCATATTTGTTCGTAAGGCAGGAACCCGCGGCTTCCATAACCTGGTCACTTACAAAATTCTCAGAGGCAATCAGTTCCAAACCGTGAACCTGTCTGTCCTGTTCTTCAAGGATCAGATCGAATATTTCTTCGTCGTGTCGCATTTGATAATATTACGTTAAATTGAGCCCAAAAATACGAAAATCGTTTGGTAAAATGATTGTTAATTTTATATTTGATAAGTGAATTTTAACAATCAAATACTTCCCGGAATGCCAATAACAGCAAACGATATCAACAGAAAATCATGGCTTGAAGTCGCCGAAAAAACTGATTTTCCAATCCAAAATATTCCCTTTGGTGTTTTTTTAACCAAAGAACATGTAGTTACCATCGGAACACGAATCGGGAACTATGCGATCGACCTTGGAGCCTTGCAGCAATTAAACTATTTTGACGGGATCGAACTCACCGACGATATGTTTATGCAGGACACATTAAACGATTTTATATCCGACGGAAAGAAAACATGGCGGCTCGTCCGAAACCGTATTGCCGATATTTTTGACGCTACAAATCCGCTCCTGCGCGATAATAAAAAGCATCGCGACATCATCGTTTTCGATATCGATGACGTTGAGATGCAGTTGCCGGTGCTGATTGGCGATTACACCGATTTTTATTCAAGTAAAGAGCACGCGACAAACGTGGGGATGATGTTTCGCGATCCCGATAATGCGCTATTGCCAAACTGGCTGCACATCCCGGTAGGCTACCATGGCCGAAGTTCATCAATCGTCCCTTCGGGAATCCCGATTCACCGACCGATGGGTCAAACGCTGCCAAACGGAGAAACGACACCTGTTTTCGGTCCGTCACGGCTCGTCGATTTTGAACTTGAGACAGCGTTTATCACCACCGATGCTAATATAATGGGCGAAAACATACCCGTTCATGAGGCCGAGGATTACATCTTTGGTATGGTACTTTTGAACGACTGGAGCGCGCGCGATATACAAAAATGGGAGTACGTACCGCTGGGGCCTTTTTTGGCCAAAAACTTCGCGTCATCAATTTCGCCTTGGATAATAACGATGGACGCGTTGGAACCTTTCCGCACGAAAGGCCCGAAGCAGAACCCGAATCCGCTTCCGTATCTTCAGCAAAAGGGCAAACATGCCTTTGATATCAACTTAGAAGTCGCCGTTGCACCCGAAAATGGCGAGCCTACAGTCGTGAGCCGTTCGAATTTTAAATACATGTACTGGACGATGAGCCAGCAACTCGCTCATCATACTTCCAACGGATGCCGCGTAAATTCGGGCGACATGATGGGATCGGGAACGATTTCAGGTCCGACGCCGGATAGTTTCGGATCGATGCTTGAACTCACCTGGGGAGGAAAAAACCCGATTAAACTCAGCGACGGTACCGAACGCAAATTCATTAATGACAACGACACGGTCATTATGAAAGGCTTTTGTGAGAACGACAGCATACGGATTGGTTTTGGTGAGGTAAGCACGAAGCTGCTCCCACCCTTTTCCCGCAAATGATAATGTATTACATTGATATTGCCGGTAAGAAATCCGGCAGTATTATCGATCATCATTGACGTTGGCTTTGCAATCACTATGTATGGATGTATATAAACTACTACTTCTTGTCGCGACGGCCTTGTCGCTAATCGCGGTATTGGTGCCGGCAATTCACAAAGATCTGTGGGTTTACAGAATATTCGATTATCCAAGGCTTCAGAAATTCACCATAATTGGATTATTGCTCACCGTATGGATCATATTCTACCACGAGTCGCGACTATGGCCGGACCTGGTCGCAATGGGAGGCCTTCTGCTGTCTTTTATATATCTGGGCGCTTTAATTGTTCCATTTACGCCTGTTGGAAAAAAGATGATAAAGCAAGTCAAAGCTCAGGATGATCAGGTGGCATTAACCGTACTAGTGGCGAATGTTTATCAGTACAATACATCCTACCAAAAATTATTGGATCTTGTAAAGAAGCGTAATCCAGATGTTGTTTTCCTTGTTGAGACCGACCAGCTCTGGTTAGAAAACGTAAAGGAATTACGACAGGAGTATCCGCACTATGTCGAAATTCCCAAAGACAATACATACGGTCTATTGTTTTACAGCAGGCTGCCGCTGCGTCACAGCGAGGTTAACTACCTGATCGATGAGGAGATCCCATCCATTATTGCCGATATTGAGTTCAACAATCAATTGGTGCGGATTTATGGTTTACATCCCGCCCCGCCTGTTCCACAAGAAAGCAAGCACAGCACCGGGCGCGACGCTGAAATTTTAATCGTTGGCAGAATGGCCAAAGATTTCGACGGTCCGTGTATGGTGATAGGTGACCTGAACGATGTGGCATGGAGCTATACCACAAATCTGTTTTTAAAGACCAGCGGTTTACTGGATCCACGCCATGGCCGCGGACTCTACAGTACTTTTCATGCGAAATATCCCTTGCTGCGCTGGCCGCTGGATCATTTTTTTGTCAGCAATGATTTTCACCTGAAGCAGATTAAGGTCGAAAAACCGATAAATTCCGATCATTTCCCGATAAGTATCAGTGTCGTTTTATGCGAAGTCGATGATTCGGATGCCGAGCATGCCGACGCCGAGGACCAGAAACTAGCATCGGAAAAGATTGAGGCAGGTATTCGTGACGAGCCGCGGTAAGAAGACAGCGGCCATAGCCCCGATAGCAGCGGCATCCTTTTTTGTGCAGGACCATCATTCGGCAAACTCAGATGCCGGAGCACAAAAAAGATATAGCGTATAGCGGGAACAGCTTCAAAAAATTTCTATTTTTGGTAAAACATTTACCATGAGGAACTTTACGATCATTCTGCTGCTGCTGGCAATTTCATGCGGAGTAAAGCAGACACGCACATTGCTTTCAGGTGGCGATTACGACAGTGCTATTGAAAGAGCAGTCGATGGCCTGCGGAAAAATAAAGATAAAAAAGGGAAACAGGAATACGTACTTCTTCTTGAGGAGGCATACGATAAAGCAACTGAACGTGACTTGCGCGAAGTTGACTTACTGGCTAAAGATGCGAGTCCGCGTAATTTCGAACGAATATTCAATATTTATCTTCAACTGCACAAGCGCCAGGAAAGCATCAGGCCGTTGCTTCCGCTGAAAATCCTCGAGCAAAACT
>CAZLWZ010000272.1:0-3177 GCA_964563275.1 uncultured Flavobacterium sp. | reverse complement strand
CTTTCTGCCGTGGATCTTCTGCCGTTACATCGGCTTTCGGATCTCATTCATTTTCGTTGTCGGGTTTTTGGTTTGGAGTTTCGGCAGAACCATCTTCCTCTGAAGTATTGTATGTTGTCGCACCGCCATTTTTCCGTGCTTCTCTTTCTTCAAGTAGCAACCTGCGTTTCTCGGCGGCTTCAGCCTTTCTGGCCTCTGCGGCAGCTTTTCGTTCCTCAATCAATTTTTCACGAGCGGCTTTCTTCTCTTCTAGCAGGCGCTGTCTTTCGGCGAGGGCAGGATTTTCGTCGATCATGTCTTCCATTGCATCCCGTGCTTCTTCCTCTTTAAGCTGTTTCTTGCTGAGTTGATCCCGTTTGGCTGCACGTGTTAATTGCCGGACGACGCGATCACTAATATCGTACCGCTTTTGTGCAAACAGCATCGTAAGGTCGGATGATTTATCGAAGATAAAATCATATTTCTGTTGTTCAGCAATATCTTGCGTGATTGTGAAGACCTGATCCTGAATTGGCTTTACAAGTACCGCTTTCTGCACGTTTAGGTCTCCGGTCGGGCCGAAGCGCTTCTGTTGATAAGCAGATAATTCCGATTGCTGAAAAGCTATTTCCTCTTCGCGTTCTTCGATAAGTTCACGTGTAAGAAGTACCCTTTCGGTCATTAATTCGTTTTTTAATTTGTCAATCTCGCTTTGCTTGACTTCGATCTCCTGCTTCCATTTTTGCGCTTTCAGTTCAAGTTGGTTGTTCGCCTCGGCGTAATCGGGAACATTTTGAAGGATGTATTCCATGTCGATGTAGCCTATTTTGACCCCACGTGACTGCGCGTTGGCCGACAAATTCGCAGCCATGAACACAAGCAGAAATAAAAGATGTTTTTTCATAATTTTCAAATGCTTTAGAAAATACCGTGCCGCTTTTAAAATTGCTGCCCGATAATAAAATGAGTTTCCCAGCCGTTCTTTTGGGTCTGACCCGGCAACGCGTCAAAGCCATGGCCAAAGTCGATCCCTAATAAACCGAAGGCAGGCATGAAAATCCGCAGGCCAACACCAGCCGAGCGATTTAAAACGAATGGATTGTAAGCTTTAAAATCGTCGTATGACGCACCGGCTTCAAGGAACGACAGAACATAAATCGACGCTTGTTGTGCCATCGTTATCGGGTAGCGGAGTTCCAGTGAAAATTTATTGTAAATCGTACCGCCGGTAACTTTTGACAACGCCTGATTAGGATAACCCCTAAGCTGCACGACCTCTCTGCCATCAAGTGCAAAGTTCGCAAGTCCGTCCCCGCCAAGATAGAATCTTTCGAAAGGAACAAGTCCACGGTCTTGATTATAAGCGCCTAAGAAACCAAATTCACCCAAAGAACGGAGTACTAATTTATCATAAATTTTCGTATACCAATCAGCTTTGAATTTTATTTTGTAGTATTCAAGCATTTTGAAACGCTCTTGATCAACTTTCGACTCATCTACTGCAGCAAGGTGGTAATTTTCTTCGGGCACCAAATTGCCGGCAGCATCGATTAATGCACCGGGCGGTACCCACGTGCCGTTACTAAAATATCCGACATCGGTGTTCCGCAGTTTATACTCTTTCTGGTTTGGTAGATCGCTATAATCTACGCCGTTGAACAAAGAATAAGGCGGCGTAAATTTCGCCGTGATGCTAAACTCGGAACCGTACGTAGGGAATATCGGGTTCGTTCCCTTATTGTTTCGGCTAAGTCCAATTGTATATGCCAGATTTCGGGACGCGCCGTCACCAAAAGTGAAATTAGGTATATAGTAATTATTCATGTCGTAATACTGAAAACTTGCGCTTTGCGATAATACAAAATACGGATCCGGCGACGTCAATCTTTTCGCAATTCCGACTGACAATGTCGTAATATTAAAACTTTTGTCCCTGTCGACGTTGTTTGTCTGAAAATTATTCACGTATTGTTTGCTATGCGATACCGAAGCACTGAATTGCACAGGTTTCTTGCCGCCAAACCAGGGTTCAGAAAATGAAGCGCTATATGTCTGGAAATATGAACTTCCCTGCAACCGGAGTGACACCTTTTGCCCGTCGCCCATAGGAATAGGATTGTAGGCATCTTTATTAAAGAGATTACGCACCGAAAAGTTATTAAAGGAAAGTCCGAGTGTCCCAATGAAGCCGCCGCCGCCATATCCGCCCTGCAGCTCAATCTGACTCGAACCTTTCTCAACAAGATTATACTCGATATCTACAGTACCTGCAGCCGGATCCACATTTCTGAACTTCGGATCAATAGCCTCAGGATCAAAATATCCAAGCTGGCCGATTTCACGCACGGTATTTACAAGAGCTTCCTTGCTGTATTTTTGACCCGGCCTGGTCAGTAGTTCGCGATAGATTACCTCGTCATTGGTTTTATCATTTCCAACAACAGTTATTTTATTGAAATATGCCAACGGCCCTTCTATTACACGAATTTCAAAATCAATTGTGTCATTCGCAGTACGGACTTCCACGGCGTTGATGTTCGAAAACAAATATCCATTGTTCTGATACAGATTGGTAATGTCATCACCATCGGGCCTCGATCTGTCGGCGATGCGTTTCTGGAGCAATACGCCATTATAAACATCACCCTTCTTTATGCTGAGAAGCCGTCTCAGACCTTCATCCGGATATACTGTGTTGCCAAGGAATTTAATATCACCGAAGTAATATTTGCGGCCTTCTTCCAAATCTATTTTGATCGTAAGATGTTTTTTATCGCGGTTAAAAATGACCGAGTCGGAGATTATCCTTGCGTCGCGATAGCCGTTTTCCTTGTATTTGTCAACAACCTTCTTCAGATCTTCCTCGTACTTTTCCCGGATAAACTTCGATGATTTCATCACGCGCAGAAAATTCTTCTGCTTCGTATTTTTCATGGTTCGACGTAGCTTCGCGTCGGTAAAAATTTCGTTGCCGGAAAAGTCGATGTCTTTGATTTTAATTTTTTTGCCTCTGTCAATCGCCACGACCATGTTGACATAGTTGCCGCTCGTGGTATCGGGTGCTGTATTGACGTTTACTTTCGCGTTGTAGTAGCCGTCTTTTCTATATTTATTTTCAATGTAGTTCTTAGTCGTTGTAATCAGGTTCTCATTAACGACTTTTCCTTTTGTCAGGCCATTGTCCTTAATAAGAGATTC
>CAZLWZ010000271.1:0-3193 GCA_964563275.1 uncultured Flavobacterium sp. | reverse complement strand
CAGGATGATAAAAAACCCAACACCTCATCTGAGAATAGAATAATCCGCCCAAACCGTAATGAGCCTAAGAAATAACGTTATTATTCTTTTTTTGCTGATCGCATTGTCTTCGTGTGACGAAAAGCGCGTTTTCGATGAATATAAATCGGTAGGCACCGAATGGCATAGAGACAGCATCGTTAATTTCAGATTGCCCGAAATGGACACGATCAACAAGTATAATCTTTTTGTCAACATCCGGAACAATAACGATTATCCGTTCAACAATCTATTTCTGATCGTGGCGCTCGATCTG
Source organism: uncultured Flavobacterium sp. (assembly GCA_964563275.1). GTDB lineage: Bacteria > Bacteroidota > Bacteroidia > Flavobacteriales > Flavobacteriaceae > Flavobacterium. Next base: position 2,898 of record CAZLWZ010000271.1, on the reverse strand, counting down.
CCGAACGGGATGACAAAAATCGATACACTTGAATATATGATGGCGGCGCCCGATGGTACGCTGCTCGGTGAAGGGTTTACCGATATAAAAAACAACAAACTTTTTTACAAGGAAAATGCAGTGTTCAAACCTGCTGGCGAATACAATGTGAGCATTGGCCATGCCGTGAGAAAAAACGGTAAGATTGCAGGTGTAGAATCGTTACAGGGTATCACGGAAGTAGGGTTCAGGATCGAATCAACCGAATAAATTATGGCAACCAAAAAAAACAGTCCTAAAAAAAAGAACTTTTCCTATTACAACAGGATGTTCTGGAAAATATTTGCCGGCGGAATAGCGGCGGTGGTCCTTGTGTTTCTCCTGGCGTCGTGGGGCGTCTTCGGTTCTATGCCGACGTTCGATGATCTTGAGAATCCCGATTCTAACCTCGCAACCGAAATAATTTCTTCCGACGGAGTTACCTTAGGAAAGTTTTATCGTGAAAACCGTACTCCGGCAAAGTTCGAAGATCTTCCCAAACATCTAATCGATGCGCTGATTGCTACCGAAGACGAGCGCTTCTACAACCACTCGGGTATTGATGCGCGAAGTACGCTGCGTGCTGTATTCAAACTCGGATCGAGCGGTGGTGCAAGTACCATATCGCAGCAGTTGGCAAAAAACCTCTTTCACGGGTCTGAAGGTTCTAAGAATTTTGTTTTACGTGTTATCCAAAAGGTAAAAGAGTGGATCATTGCCGTGAAACTCGAGCGTCAATACACCAAAAGCGAAATACTAGCACATTACCTTAACACGGTGGATTTTGTCAGCAACGCCTACGGGATTCGCTCGGCTGCCAACGTGTACTTCGGAAAAGAACCTAAAAACCTGACTGTCGAAGAAAGTGCGGTGCTGGTTGGTATGCTACAGGCACCTTCTAAATATAATCCACGCTTCCACCCTGAACGTTCCCAGAAACGGCGAAACGTCGTACTTGGCCAGATGGTTAAAAACGGATTCCTGGAGCCTGAGGCAAAGGCACTACTTGCAGAAAAACCAATCGTACTGAATTACAAGCCTCAAAGTCATAAGGAAGGAATAGCAACCTATTTCAGGGAATATCTGCGTGACTTTCTAAAGACCTGGGTCAAAAACAACAAAAAACCTGACGGAAGCGACTACGATATTTACCGTGACGGACTAAAAATCTACACGACCATTGATTCACGTATGCAGACCTACGCGGAAGACGCGGTTACCAGACATATGGCAAACCTTCAGGAACAATTTTTTATCGATCAGAAAAACAATAAAAATGCGCCGTTTGTACGGCTGTCCGACGAAGAGACAAAGAGGCTGATGATGCAGGCAATGAAATCATCAGAAAGGTGGAGACAGATGGCCGCGCAGGATATCAGCGAAGAAGAAATTATCAAATCGTTCGGAGTAAAAACAAAGATGACCGTATTTACCTGGAGAGGCGAACGCGACACGATTATGACTCCGACCGATTCCATCCGATATTACAAACACTTCCTCCAAACAGGTGTTATGTCGATGGAACCACGTACAGGCCACGTCAAAGTATGGGTTGGCGGGATAAACTACAAATATTTTCAATATGATCACGTGGGTCAGGGCGCGCGACAGGTTGGTTCGACATTTAAACCGTTTGTATATGCCACTGCCATTGAACAACTTAATATGTCGCCTTGCGATTCAATTATAGATGCGCCATTTACAATCCCTAAAGGGCGTCATAATGTGACGGAAACCTGGACACCAAAAAATTCTGATCACTCATACCGAGGAATGGTGACGCTTAAAAAAGCCCTCGCTATGTCTATAAATACAGTTTCGGCAAAACTTATTGACAAAGTCGGACCTGAAGCTGTTGTGAAAATGACTAAGAAACTTGGTGTGCAGTCGGAGATTCCGGTGCAGCCTTCCATTGCCCTTGGAGCTGCCGAAATTACCGTTAAGGATATGGTCGCCGCCTATAGTACGTTCGCAAATCAGGGGATTTACATGAAACCGCAACTTATTTCACGCATCGAAGATAAAAATGGCGTTTTGGTTTTCGAACCGATGCCCGAGTCCCGCGACGTCCTGAATAAAGATATCGCCTTTGCCGTAGTAAAACTGCTGGAAGGTGTAACCGAAAACGGATCAGGCGGACGACTACGCACACAAGGTGGCGGCGGTGCGGCGTACAACCGTATGACAGGCTACCCTTATGCCCTGAAAAACCCGATTGCGGGTAAAACGGGAACGTCTCAAAACCAATCTGACGGCTGGTTTATAGGAATGGTGCCAAATCTGACAACCGGTGTGTGGGTTGGTGCCGAAGACCGTTCGGCTCGATTTCGATCGATCACGTATGGACAGGGCGCAACGGCAGCACTACCGATTTTTGGGATGTTTATGAAATCGGTTTACGCCGACCCTGATTTGGATGTCTCCAAAGCACCGTTCGAACGTCCTGAAAACCTCGCGATCAAAGTCGATTGTTGGGTTCCAAAAGTAAAAGACACGACCGATTTTGAGCAGGACACCGACGAGTTTGCGCTTTAAGTCTAATAGTGCAGAATGGCACTGTATAAAATAAAAAAACCATGATTAACAGAAAAGTAAATAATGTTAAGGAAGCGCTAAGCGGGATCGAAGACGGCATGACTATCATGCTCGGCGGCTTCGGACTTTGTGGCATTCCCGAAAACAGCATCAATGAACTTGTTTCGAAAAACATCAGTGGCCTGACCTGCATTTCTAACAATGCCGGAGTTGATGATTTCGGCCTTGGATTGCTGCTGCACAAAAAGCAGATCAGAAAAATGATCTCATCATACGTAGGCGAAAACGTCGAATTTGAGCGGCAAATGTTGTCGGGCGAACTCGAAGTTGAACTTACTCCACAAG
>CAZLWZ010000270.1:0-3225 GCA_964563275.1 uncultured Flavobacterium sp. | reverse complement strand
AGGCTTTGACGCCGGTGCGGATGATTATATCACCAAACCTATTAAACCGAAACTGCTCGTTAGTAAAGTGAAGGCATTGTTACGCAGATTAAAAAACGACGAATCACAAAAATCCGATACTTTAAATATAGCAGGCATAGAGATCAACCGCGAAGAGTATAAAGTAATTAAAGAAGGGCAAGAAATAATTTTACCTCGAAAGGAGTTCGAATTGTTTTACCTGCTGGCCTCAAAACCCGGCAAGGTCTTTAAACGGGAAGAGATTCTGGACAAGGTATGGGGCAACGATGTCGTCGTGGGCGGCCGTACAATCGATGTTCATATCAGGAAACTGCGTGAAAAAATTGGAGAAGAACTCTTCAAGACAATTAAAGGCGTTGGCTATAAGATCGAAGTATAGATGAATGTAAGTTTTCGTAAGACATATCGATTTGCTGTTAAATCGGCTTTATTCATTACGCTGTTCTCAACCGCACTTGTCGCAATTTTAACCTTGGTGTTTTTTAAGTTTTCGATTCTGTTTTGCGTGTACTTTGCAGTTTCTGTTGCCGCGTTTTCTTTTTTTACTTTACAGTATCGCGTAGAGCACTTTATTTATCGTCGGGTCAAAAAAATATATGACGATGTGTCGCTGCTCGAGTCAACCACTTTCCGTAATCAGCCAATCACGACCGACATGGCAACCCTAACGCGGGAAGTCAAAAAATTTGCAAGCGATAAAAAGTTGGAAATAGAGATGTTGAAGGTTCGCGAGGAATATCGTCGTGAATTTCTTGGCAATGTGTCCCACGAGCTAAAGACGCCGCTGTTTACCGTCCAGGGATATCTTTCGACATTGCTTGACGGGGCGATGAAAGACAAAACGTTGCGCAAAAAATATCTTCAACGTGCCGAAAAAGGTGTCGAGCGGTTAATATATATCGTTCAGGATCTGGACATGATCACGAAACTCGAGGTAGGCGACCTGAATCTTGAGGTGACGCAATTCAACATTATCCAATTGGTGCAGAACGTGTTCGACCTGCTAGAGATGGAAGCATCGAAAAAAGATATTCTGCTGATGTTCGACATGAAATACAGTAAACCCATCGACGTGATCGGCGATAGGGAGAAAATCGAACAGGTGCTGATAAACCTGGTGGTTAATTCGATCAAATACGGTAAAGAAAAAGGTTCTACTGAAGTGAGTATAGAGTCACTCACAGATCGAAAGGTTATTGTCAGAATCAGAGACGACGGCGAAGGTATCCGTGAGCAGCATATTCCACGGTTGTTTGAACGGTTCTACAGAGTCGACAAAAGCGGTTCCCGCAATACCGGTGGTTCTGGCCTCGGACTGGCAATCGTCAAACACATAATAGAAGCACACGGTGAAAAACTATATGTCGAAAGCCAATACGGTTCGGGATCAGAGTTTTCATTCACGCTTGAAAAGGCAGAATAATTTCGTCCACTCAGCTGCGTTCTCACGCTGAGGCAGCCCGGTGTATAAATCGGCTTCCAATAAATGTTCTATTGCGAATTCATCCTGCTTCGCCCATGGTGCGAAACCTTCTTTTTTGTATTTTTTAGCAAGATATTGCTGCTCGTACTGCCCCGGCGTTGGTATAAAAAAACATTTCTTCCCAAGTTTAGCCAAATCCATTATTGTTGTATAGCCTGAGCGGCATAAAACCAATTTGCTGCTGTTTAATGCTTGCTGAAGCTGGCTTTGCGTCATATAATTGTAAAATTCGATTTTACCCTGAAACGTTACCTGCTGCTCGCTTTGCACTTGCCCGCACACATACAGCACCTTCCCGGAATACCGCTTGAGTTCTTCCCGCAGGCGTTGATCAAGCAACGTCCGTTGCGGTTCCGGTCCTGAAAGCAACACCATAAGGTCGATTGACTGCTCCGCCTGCTGTTTTTCAAACCTGCTTTGGGGACCTATGTAAATCACATCGGGATTAAAGGTTTTTAGATGACCGAGTTTGTAAGATAAGTTGGGTGCGTCTTCGAAATCCGGCACCCAACATTCATTAAAATTCCTGATCGCCTGCTGATGCATGATACTGCTGATCCAGGTGGTCTTTCCCGATAGCACGTTCAGCTGGTGCGTTATAAAAACCGACGGCACATTCTTATGATATACCCCAATCCGGTTGTCAGAAATGATACCTTGCAGTTCATATTGTTCTACCCATTTCTTAATGACTTTTTTTTCGCTGATGACTGCATCAACTATCAATGGGGTATTTTTCATCATCTTCCACCTGAAATGATCACCGTTTACCGGATACTCGATGTTATACGATGGAAGTTCAAGCGCAAGTAAATTCGGAAATTCCTTCTTCAAGAGTTCGAGAGCTTGTCCGTCGGATGCAATAATGGGCGAATATCCGTTCTGCTGCAGCGCCGAAATTATTGGAATGCAACGCGTAGCATGGCCCAAACCCCAGTTCAGCGGCGCGACGAGAATGTTTCTTTTGGTCTCCAATCGATGGTTTTAGCCGCAAGATAAAACTAATTTCGGTCTTAATATATTTCGTTAATTTTGCCGAAACATTAGAAAAAAGTGGGTAGCAAAAACAAACTGAAGAGATTTAAAGAGAATGAACAATTCACGAATGTGTTCCAGCCAACGCGTGAAGAAGTTGTAAGCGGGGATTTTCCGTTACGCGGACAATGGAAAAGCACGTTTTTTAAAAACGATAATCCTCTTGTTATCGAACTTGGCTGCGGTAAAGGTGAATATTCGGTAGGACTTGCTGCTCAATTTCCCGATCAAAATTTTATAGGCATCGACATCAAAGGCGCACGGTTCTGGCGTGGAGCGAAAACAGCCGAGGAATCCGGAATGGACAACGTCGCATTTGTGCGCACTCAGATCGAGTTGATCGATTACATTTTTGCACCAAACGAAGTCGATGAAATTTGGATTACTTTTCCAGACCCGCAAATTAAGTACAAAAGGACGAAGCACCGGATGACCAATTCCCATTTCCTGCAGTTGTACAAAAAAATACTAAAACCCGAAGGAATTGTCCATTTGAAAACCGACAGCGAATTCATGCATGGATATACGCTTGGCCTGTTGCACGGGCAGGGTCACGAAGTGTTGTACGCCAACCACAACGTTTATAAGAACGAAGGCAGCCCGTCAGAGGTGACGACAATACAGACTTTTTATGAAAAGCAATATTTGGAGATAAACAAACCAATTACGTATATTAGGTTTAAAAT
>CAZLWZ010000269.1:0-3254 GCA_964563275.1 uncultured Flavobacterium sp. | reverse complement strand
GATGCTGTACTGCAAATGATGAACTACTTTGTATTTGAGTTGTCCGGACTTTAAAAACTGAACCCATAGATTCAAAGGCCAGATTTTTCGATCTGGCTTTTTTTATTTGCAGCAAGATTCAGTACTGGCGCAAGATTTGTAAAGTCGGCCGACAAAAACAAAAACCCAATGAAAACGCTATTGCTAATGTTAATCTTCACCAGCGGGATGGTGGCCCAGGAAAAAATTTACAACGTCCAACAATACTGCGTCGACAACAAACCGTTTACCGCCTTAGGCTGCGACGTCTCGGGAAATGAATATTCGTTTGTTTTCATTGACAGTGCCAAAAAAGAAGTTGTACTGTTCCTATCTGATACAAAGCTGAGCTATGAGTTGGTGAAGAACGACGCTTCCGCAGAAATCCAAAAACTGACCTTACGAAGTGTCGAAGGTATTACCGAAATGACTGTCAGCGCAAATGAGACTCAAATCGAGCTTGTAAATCCGCAACGCCGAATCAAATTGAAAGTAGGCAAATCGACTAAGATGCAATAATTAGCAATCTGCCATATTCACTGCTATGGCAAGGCCACCTTCAGAAGTTTCCTTATACTTGGTATTCATGTCCCGTGCGGTTTGCCACATAGTATCGACCACTTTATCCAGCGGTACTTTTGCATTTTTCGGATCGGTTTCCAACGCGAGCTCAGCCGCATTGATCGCCTTAATTGCGCCCATGGTATTTCGTTCAATACACGGAATCTGAACCAGACCTGCAATGGGATCGCAAGTCATCCCCAAATGATGTTCCATTGCGATTTCGGCCGCCATCAACACCTGCGCGGGACTACCGCCCATAAGTTCGCATAAGGCAGCAGCAGCCATCGAAGATGACACCCCAATTTCAGCCTGACATCCGCCCATTGCGGCAGAAATCGTTGCTCCTTTTTTAAAGATACTTCCAATTTCCCCGGCAACCATCAGGAATTGTTTAATCTCTTTTTCTCCGGCTTGGTGATTTTCGATGACGAGATAGTACATCAAAACAGCAGGTATTACACCGGCACTTCCGTTAGTTGGTGCGGTAACGACACGGCCTAAGGCGGCATTTACTTCGTTGACCGCCAGAGCAAAGCAGCTGACCCATTTCAAGATCTGTCGGAATTTCACTTCCGTGCCGCGTATTGACTCAAGCCACTCCTGCGGATTTGAATAGTTGGCGAGCCCAATCAGATTTTGATGCATATCGAACGCCCGCCGGCGAACGTTTAAACCGCCCGGCAAAATCCCCTCAGAATGACAACCGATGTACATACATTCGAGCATGGTATCCCAGATTCGCATCAGTTCGCGGTGGATTACATCATCATGCCGCATCGAGCGCTCGTTTTCATAAACGATTTCTGAAATCATCTTGTTTTCGGCGACCGTATATTCCAGCAGTTGCACCGCTGTCTGAATCTTAAATGGAAACGCACATTTAATTTCATTTTTTATCTGCGCATTGGCTCGTTCTTCTTTCACCACGAAGCCGCCGCCTATTGAATAAAATGTAGATGTTAATTGGTCGTTGGCCGTATAGGCAGTAAATGTAATCCCGTTAGCGTGGAAAGGCAGAAAGTCTCTATTAAATACGATATCCTGAAGAAATGAAAACGGGATGGTGACCTTACCGGCGAGGGCTATTTCCTGCGAATCTTCAATTTTCGCTATGATGCCTTTTATGTTTTCTATTGGAATTGTTTCGGGATCCTGACCGCTCAGACCCAGCATTACAGCAAGGTCAGTAGCATGGCCTTTTCCGGTAAGGGATAGCGATCCGTATAAATCGACTTTGATACGCGTGACTTTTTGAAGTAAACCTTCAGCATTTAATTCTTCCAAAAATCGCTCGGCGGCACGCCACGGTCCAAGCGTGTGTGAACTTGACGGTCCGACGCCAATTTTTAACATGTCAAAAACAGAGATACATTCTTCCATTACAGTAGTTGCTTGCGGCAAAGATAAATTTTCTTATCCGACTTAGGAAACATAAGGTCGTACACAATGAAGGATAACGGAATGCGAAGCTCGTTTATTTCACAGGAACTGGCAGTTCGTACTGTTTACTTCCATCGCGGGCACTGGTTTCAAACAATATGATATGCAGGGTCGAGTTTTCACGCGCTTTTTTGGCCGAAACCGTGAAGTCAAAATTTCCCCATTCGGGTGCGCCGGCATCAGTCATCTCAAAACCTTCCGCCAAAATATTGTGACCGTCTTCGACAAACCATCCAAAATTTGCCTCAAATATTTGAGCTTTTCCTTTAATGCGGAATAAACTATCGTTTATCATCAACACAGTGACATCGTTAAAACGTTGATTTTGATGTGTTTTAGTTTCTACCGGATTTTCAACAGAAATTGTATCGGGATTCTCTTCTTGCACGAATTGCTCGGTTTTTTTATCCGATTGACATCCCAGAAGCATTAGCGCTACTACAATTGTTGAAATGGAAACTCTACTGAAAATAACTGCTTTCATATTTTTAGTAAGCTACGCTGATTGAAGGCCTCTTTATTCACGAAATATTCAATACTGAAGGAATCATCAGCTATTAGAATATAAAGGTAAGCAATAGCTGGCTAAAGTTTCGGTGTCATATTGTCAGATAAAATCTGCTTCCAACTGACAATATCATGGCCATGGCGCGTTGGCATAAAGATTGTCAAAACCGGGTCGGTCAAATAATAAACGAATACAAATCAAAATAAATTAAAAATGGGTAAAATAATCGGAATTGATTTAGGTACAACCAACTCATGTGTTTCTGTAATGGAAGGAAGCGAAGCAGTTGTTATTCCTAACTCAGAAGGAAAAAGAACAACGCCTTCAGTGATCGCTTTTGTTGAAGGTGGTGAAATCAAAGTTGGAGATCCTGCCAAAAGACAGGCCGTGACAAATCCGACAAAAACTATTTCATCTATCAAGCGCTTCATGGGACACACTTTTGAAGAGACGCAGGATGAAGCTACACGTGTTCCGTACACAGTTAAAAAAGGCGATAACAACACACCACGTGTGGATATCGATGGCAGGCTTTATACTGCGCAGGAACTTTCGGCGATGACATTGCAAAAGATGAAGCGTACTGCCGAGGATTACCTCGGACAAACAGTTACCGAAGCCGTAATCACTGTTCCGGCATATTTTAACGATGCGCAGCGCCAGGCGACCAAAGAAGCCGGTGAAATCGCAGGTTTGAAAGTGATGCGTATTATCAACGAGCCGA
>CAZLWZ010000268.1:1573-3271 GCA_964563275.1 uncultured Flavobacterium sp. | reverse complement strand
ATCTGATCGATGCCCGGTTGGAGCTTATTCGACTCGATGATGACTTTTAAAACATCACCTACCGAGCTTTCATTATTGAGCCGTTTCGCCATCTCCGTATAAATTTATCGGACTTGTCCGTTTGTAGTGATATTCCTTTTTTTCATCGTTAATCAGCACCAATTTTTCATCGGAAATAGATTTTATGCGCTCGGTCCATTTCATAAACGATGTTGTGTAATGGATATGTGCCTTTCCGTCGGATAATTCAATTGAAACCGTTTCAACGACATCATTCCCTTCAAATTTTCCGTCAAATCGCGGAGTTCCTTTTCGCCGATATCCCTTATTGTCTTGAATTTCAAAATAATCGTACGTAGTATTGATTGTGAAATCTTTTTCCTCCCCGTCGGGAAGAACAACCTTTTCTATTTCCCAATAGCCGTTGATTTTCTCGATGTCATGCTGTTTAAACGACTGGCCGCAGGCCAGCAATAACAAAAGAAGTATAATCGAAACCAGTTTTTGCATAATGTAAAAGTAAGAATTTTAATGTTCCCGATATCAATTAAACACACGGATCAGGGAAAAAACAACTGATTGTTTTTTATACATTCGTTAAAAAATATCCGATGAGAATAGTAACACTTTTAATGCTGCCACTCTTGATACTGGCATGTAGCAATTCAGACGAACCATCGGTACAAATTCCGGTGGAGCCGGTGCAGGCAATGTATTTCCCACCTTTGAACGGTATTGATTGGAAAACGACATCAATTGCCAGCTTAAACTGGAATCAGATTGAAGTCCAGTCACTACTCGACTACCTTGAATTGAATAACACACGAAGCTTCATAATTCTTGTTAACGGCCGTATTGTAATTGAGGAATATTTTAATGGACATACAGCTACAACTCCGTGGTATTGGGCAAGTGCCGGAAAAACACTAACGACAGCCGTAACCGGTATTGCTGCCGATGAAGGACATCTAAACATTAATGATAAGATCTCAGATCATCTTGGAACAGGCTGGACATCGGCACCAATAGCAAAAGAGAATTTAATAACAATTCAACATTTGTTATCGATGAGCTCCGGTTTAAATGACCAGGATTTTGGCGACTGTGTTTCGCCTGACTGTCTCGAGTACGTCGCCGATGCCGGGACGCGCTGGGCTTATCACAATGTATATGTGAAGTTGCAGGATGTGGTTTCGAATGCAAGTGGCCAGACGTGGGAGGCGTATTTTAACGCGAAGCTGAAGAATAAGATTGGCATGACAGGGACGTGGATTCCACATAACGATTTGCGTGTCTATTGGAGCAATACCCGCAGCATGGCCCGCTTTGGTTTATTGGCTTTGAATAAAGGAAAATGGGAAGACGATCAGATCGTCAGTCAAGATTTTATGAACGAGGCTACAACCACATCGCAACAAATGAACAAAGCATACGGCTATCTATGGTGGTTGAATGGAAAAAGCAGTTTTATGATGCCGCAAAGCCAATTTGAATTTCAGGGAAGCCTGATCACTGAAGCACCAGCTGACATGTATATGGCACTGGGCCGCGACGATCAGAAAATATATGTAATCCCCTCAAAGAAAATGGTAGTCGTCAGAATGGGAGAAGCAGCCGATGGGAGTAATTTTGCGTTATCAGATTTTGATAGTATTCTTTGGGAAAAAATATCGGCAGTGATAGAGTAATTTCAGAGTT
>CAZLWZ010000268.1:0-1473 GCA_964563275.1 uncultured Flavobacterium sp. | reverse complement strand
AACTTATTAAACACCTGCAAATCGTCGATGCCCTCACCTACTCCAATATATTTTACCGGAATCTGGAACTGATCTGATATTCCGATTACGACGCCTCCTTTGGCGGTTCCGTCGAGTTTAGTGACAGCAAGCGCGGTGACTTCGGTGGCGGCAGTGAATTGTTTGGCTTGTTCGAACGCATTCTGTCCGGTTGAACCGTCGAGTACCAACAACACTTCGTGTGGCGCGTCTACGGTGACTTTTTGCATCACGCGTTTAACTTTAGTGAGTTCGTTCATCAAATTGACTTTATTGTGGAGTCGGCCTGCGGTGTCGATGATTACGACATCGGCGCCTTGTGTGACTGCCGACTGTACCGTATCGAACGCCACAGAAGCAGGATCACTTCCCATTTGCTGCTTTACGATTGGCACGCCCACACGGTCGGCCCAAATTTGAAGTTGGTCGATTGCCGCGGCGCGGAATGTATCGCCTGCGCCTAAAACGACTTTTAAACCTGCTTTCTTGAACTGGCTGGCTAATTTTCCGATAGTGGTTGTTTTACCAACGCCATTCACACCTACGACCATAATTACGTACGGTTTTTTACCGGTCGGAATTGAAAAATCGGTTGCTTCGCCATTGTTGGTTTCCGAGAGAAGTCCGGCGATCTCCTCACGCAGGATTTTATTGAGTTCATCGGTACCCATGTATTTATCTTCGGCAACGCGTTTTTCAATACGCGTGATGATCTTGAGGGTTGTATTAACGCCTACATCCGAAGCGACCAGCACTTCCTCGAGGTTGTCGAGTACTTCATCATCGACCTTCGACTTGCCGGCAACGGCTTTGGTGAGCTTGGAAAAGAACGTCGTTTTAGTGGTCTCGAGGCCTTTATCGAGTGTCTCCTTTTTTTCGGACGAGAAGATTTTTTTAAAAAAGTTCATTTGGATTGGCGTTTTGATATAACCTGAATGCCTAGCCCTGATTGAAACGAAAATCCTTTTTTAGTGCAGCGAAGCGGAACTAAAAAAGATTGCAGTGAAAAGCAGGAATAGCTACAAATAAAAAAATTAAGCACAGCAAATATAAAAATAAAAAAGCCACTTTCGGGTGAAAGCAGCTTATCTATATAGAGTGTTTGTGACTATTTCTTTTTCAGAAACTCATCTACAGCTTCAGGAGCCATGATGCCTTCTACAAAAGTATAGGCGCCGGTTTTTGGAGATTTCACCATTTTGATGGCTTTAGACAATCTCTTTGAAGCTGTTTGTAACGATGCTACGGTTTTCTTTGCCATGATCTTTAAGTATTGAAATTTTTAACTCGGATGGAGACCACCGAATTCGAAAATTCTTTATTATTATTTAATTTCTTTGTGAACAGTTACTTTCTTCAGGATTGGGTTGAATTTTTTGATCTCTAACCTGTCCGGAGTGTTCTTTTTGTTTTTAGTCGTAATGTAACGTGACGTCCCCGGCTGACCGCTGGTTT
>CAZLWZ010000267.1:0-3311 GCA_964563275.1 uncultured Flavobacterium sp. | reverse complement strand
GCATTTTTCGGGGGATACTTAAGGTGCCGGGGATTTTAAAGGTGGCGATGTATTTTTGCATAATGTAAAATGTTTAGGAATCTAAAGTTAGCGATAAATGCCGTGGTCAAAAAACCAATTAACAGTTGTTTTTGTTTGAAATCCTGCAATGATTACCACTGATAGTATAACGCAAAACTTATACTATTTGCGAACTTTCCCAATAAAAAATAACTTATGAAAACTAAACTTCTTATGTTGTCGGCGTGCTTTGTGACCTTAATTTCAGCGTCATCCTGTAACAGCTGTAGCGATAGTAACAGGGGCGGGACAAACGCCGATACAGAATCAACAGATAACGCGTCATCAACCAACAACGGTTCTATAGACGATATTAATTCAGGTAACAGGCGGACGGGCGGAAATGATCACAATCCTGTAGGCGGGCAAACAGGAACAACAGAACGGGATGCGCGTACCGGTACCGGTTACAGCGCGCCCGACGGTACAGATGCTGAGAACAGCGACGGAGATTATTACACCCGCAACGATACGACACAGCAGCCAACAGGTCCGCCTATAAAATAAAAAAACCGAAACAAATTGTTTCGGTTTTTTGTGGGCGATACTGGGTTCGAACCAGTGACCCCTACCTTGTCGAGGTAGTGCTCTGAACCAGCTGAGCTAATCGCCCGGAGGTGCAAATTTAAATTAAAATTCGATTCTGTAAACTGTTTCTGGAAAAAAAGCAATTAAAATCTTTATTTAAACTGCGATTGTCAAATACTGCGCCCCATGGAAAATAAATACAACGAATTACACGCTCTGGTACAGAGTGTAATCGATCTGGCAGCAGCCAAAAAATACAGTGAGGCAAATCATAAACTTGCTGATGCCGGGGACCTGCTTGATGAAATCCTCGATCATTCGTCAGACGACGAGGACCTGATCGAGATCAGCCGGTACCAGGTTTTACTAAATCAGCTGCAGCAGAAGATCAATACGCCGCCTAACTAATTCCGCATCGGTCGAAAAGTTAAACTTCGCATAAAACCGTTCTGTTTCAGTAGGCGGAATTTGTAGATTTATAAGAAACACACTTATGAAGTCGCCGCTTTTGGTTTTTAACGAGAACGGAATATACTGCGAGCAGGCCAATGTTTATCTCGATCCGTGGCGTCCCGTGTCAAATGCGATCATTACGCACGGCCATGCCGATCATTCACGTTGGGGACACAAAAATTATATTACGCACCACACTAATGTTCCTATTATAAAACACCGGCTGGGAGACATCAGCGTTACCGGGAAAGACTGGAACGAAACGTTTACCATAAACGGCGTACGGTTTTCACTGCACCCGGCCGGGCACATCATCGGCAGCGCACAAGTCCGCGTTGAATATAAAGGCGAGGTGTGGGTCTTTACAGGCGACTATAAGGTACAGGAAGACGGAGTGTCAGTGCCATACGAGGTGGTAAAATGCAACACCTTTATCACCGAATGCACATTTGGCCTTCCCGCCTTTAAATGGCTTCCGCAGGCAGAGGTGATGGACAGCATCAATAACTGGTGGGCCGCCAATAAAGCCGAAGGTAAGACCTCATTGCTCTTTGGTTATTCTCTTGGGAAAGCACAGCGGCTTCTAAAACACCTCGATCCTACTATTGGAACGATATTTACCCACGGAGCGATAGAGAACATGACGAATGTGCTAAGGCCGATGGTCGATTTCCCAAAAACGACCTTAGTGACACGCGAAACCAATAAAGATGACTTTCCCGGAAGCATCGTGCTGGCGCCGCCAAGTGCGCACGGCAGCGTGTGGATTCGCAGGATGACGCCTTTTGTCACCGGTGCGGCAAGCGGCTGGATGGCTTTCCGAGGTGCCCGAAAGCGGCGTGCTATAGACAAGGGTTTTGTTTTAAGTGACCATTGCGACTGGTACGCGCTGCTCGACAGTATAAAAGCGACGGGAGCCGAAAAGATTATTACGACCCATGGTTATACCGAGATTTTTTCGAGGTATCTGTGCGAACTTGGGTACGACGCACGTACAGAGAAGACGCAGTACGAAGGCGAATCGGCAGAAAGTGAAACTGCCGATGCAGCCGGTTCTAATATAGATGACGCCGCATGAGAAACTTCGCCAATCTGATTAAAGAGCTCGACAATTCAAACAGGACTTCGGTAAAGGTCGATGCGCTGACGGATTATTTCCTGCGTGCATCCGATCAGGATAAAGTCTGGACGATTGCTATTTTGTCGCACCGCCGTCCGCCACGACCGGTAAATACAACACTGCTGCGCATCTGGGCCAATGAACTCGCCAATATACCATTGTGGCTTTTCGAGGAATCGTATCATATCGTTGGCGATCTGGCCGAGACGATAGCGCTGGTAATTCCGACCACGCGCGAACATTCGGACAAAAGCCTGACCGAATACCTGCGGGAGATGATCGCGCTGAAGAAAAAAACCGATGAGGAAAAGCGGGCTTATCTGCATCAGAACTGGCTTGCACTGAATTATTACGAAAGGTTTGTGTTCACCAAGCTGATTACCGGAAGTTTCCGCATCGGCGTAAGCCAAAAACTGATGACACGTGCTTTGTCGAAAGCTACAGGCGTCGATGAGGATTTGCTGGCATATAAATTAATGGGAAACTGGGACCCGCACACAATAACATTTCAGGAGCTTGTGATGCAGGAACGCAGCAGTGATTATCTCTCAAAGCCGTATCCGTTCTATCTGGCATATCCGCTGGAGGGCGATGTGTCGACGCTGGGCAACCCCGAAGAATGGAGCATCGAACATAAGTGGGACGGCATCCGTTCGCAAACCATCATCAGGGATGGGCAAATCTACGTCTGGAGCCGCGGCGAGGAACTGGTGACCGACAAATATCCGGAGCTGGAAAAACTGGTTGGCGCAGTTCCCGACGGAACGGTGATCGACGGAGAGATTCTGCCGTATCCGAACGGTGAAATAGGAAGTTTTAATGACCTGCAGACGCGCATCGGCCGAAAAACTGTGTCACAGGCACTGCTGCAAAAGACGCCTGTGATTATAAAAGCATATGACATCCTCGAATGGGAAGGGCATGATGTACGCGCGAAACCGTACTCAGAGCGACGCGCGCTGCTTGAAAATCTTATAGAAAATATCCAGTCACCTTCAGTACCCTTACTGTTATCGGAGCGAGTGATTTTAAATAGCTGGGACGAGGTGTCGGCTGAGCGCCTGAAAGCACGCGACATGAAGAGCGAAGGACTGATGCTGAAGAGGAACGATTCGCCCTATCTCGTTGGAAGGAAAAAAGGCGACTGGTG
>CAZLWZ010000266.1:0-3311 GCA_964563275.1 uncultured Flavobacterium sp. | reverse complement strand
ACGAATAAAAAATAATAGCCACAGATGCACAGATTAAATTTTCTGTGCGACCGCTAATAGTCGGACGCTACACGAGAGAAGCAAAATAGGAGAAGCGATTCACGATTTTTAAATACTTAAAACATCGCCGCTAATCTGTGAATCCGTGGCCATTTTAACTTCTGCCTGGAGCGTAGCGAACAAAAGCAATTAGTGGCCTGAACTTTTAAAATTATAAATCTGTAACCCGAGCACAGCGAACGGACGAAGTAATCTGTGGCCTAAAAACTTAATCCTCCCTACTGCCGTCATCGGCCATGCGAACGATTTTAGGAGTAAATTTGGCCACTACATCAACCAAATCCTGCTGGGCAGCCATCACCAGTTCGATGTCTTTATAGGCCATCGGCGCTTCGTCGCGACCGGCGCCCATTAGCGAGACACCATGGTCGCTGAGTACTTTCTTCATCTCGGCAGAAGTAATATTTTTAATCGCTTGTGTTCGGCTCATTTGGCGTCCTGCTCCGTGTGAAGCCGAGTTCAGGGAGCTGGTTTCGCCTTTGCCGCGTACCAAAAAACCGGGAGCCGTCATGCTTCCCGGAATGATTCCCATGACTCCTTTACCGGCCGGGGTTGCTCCTTTTCTGTGTACAATTACTTGGCGGCCTTCAAATTCTTCTTTCCATGCAAAGTTGTGGTGGTTTTCGACCTTGGTCAATATATGACCGCCAATAGCCCGACTGATTTTATCATGAATCACTTCGTGGCATGCCGAAGCGTAATCTCCCGCCAGATTCATCGCCATCCAGTACTCCTGCCCTGCCTGCGTATTCATATCGAGATAAGCGAGGTTGATTGCTTCCTTCGGCAAACGCGTAGTTTCTTTTGCGATTTTAGTATAATGTCCGGCGATCGTTGCCCCTAATCCGCGGGAACCGGAATGGGTCAGCAACGCGACATAGGAACCTTTCTTAATGTTTAATTCGGGATCATCATCGGAGAAATCTAAAATCCCAAATTCCACGAAATGGTTCCCTCCGCCAGAAGTCCCAAGTTGCGCCCAGGCTTTGTCTTTCATTTTTCTAATAAAAGGAACTAGGTTGAAGTCGGGGTTCATCATAATCTCATGGTCGCTACGCGCATTTCCTTCAAAAGATTTCCCGGCGCCGAATTTAGTATTGGCAGCAATCTCGCGCTTAAAACGCGCTTCATTTGATAAAAAGAAATCAACAGGAATATCATAAACAGTTAGCGCCATTCGGCAACCGATATCAACGCCCACACCATACGGAATCACGGCATTGTCAGTTGCGAGTACGCCGCCAATCGGCAAACCGTATCCCTGATGCGCATCGGGCATTAACGCTCCGGCCACGGTAACCGGAAGTTTCATTGCAATATTCATTTGGTCGCGCGCTCCTGGTTCAATATGTTCGGCGCCGTAAATCTTATAGTCGGATGGATCCTCTAATTCGACAATCGGCGATCTTTTTGGCAGGGCTGCTTCTTCGGTAAATTGTTTGGCAAGTTTTCCCAAAATTTCATCGTCTAGAAATAATTCGGGATAGTTTCGAAGTTTCTTTAGCAGGCGCAACACTTCGGGTTTTGACTGGCCTTTAAATTTTGAATTGGCGATATCGAGTGCTTGCCCTAACGCCTCCGATTGGCTAAAACCAATTTTTATCAGATGTTTCCCGGTGATCTTGTTTTTCATCATTCCTGTTTTATTTAAATTTATGAAATGTTGGGATGCTTTTCCGTTAACCGATTCGTAAAATCGCCATTCAATATCACGTAACGAAAACCTAAAATGATGTAATGCAGAAATCCTTGGTAATTGCCATTTTTATAATCGTCTGAAAAAAATACTATGCGCATATTTACCTACATTATTCTTTTAGCGTTATTTTCCGGTTGTGCCGGCGTAAAGTCGGGGCCGGATTACGTCTTCCCTTCCAAGAAATTAAAAGAAAAATATATTACATCATACGACAATTCACTCAAGTTATGGACTGAGGATTTTGAAGAAGTGAAGGTGCCGACCTCCTTTGGTACCGCACACGTGATCGTCAGTGGCCCGAAAGATGGCGAGCCATTGGTGTTGCTGCATGGCACCGATGCGAGTTCAACAATGTGGTTTCCAAACATCGAAGAGTTTGCAACGACACATCGCGTTTATGCGATCGACTATCCGTTGGAAGCAGGGAAATCGGTTGCCAATACACCAAAAATGAGCAACAAACAGGTCTCTCAATTTTACAAACAGGTTTTCGATCACTTTGACATGAAAGATATAAGTCTTGCCGGAGTGTCGCGGGGCGGCTGGGTCGCCACTTATTTAGCATTGCAGCCCGAAAACAATATTACGAAACTCATACTGCTTAGTCCGGCGCGGACATTCAGTGGCGTAAAAAATATGGGAAAGGTGGCATCGGCACTTCGGTTGAAGCACTTCCCGTCGAGAAAAAATTCGGATCGTTTCTTCCGTAATTTCTCACGACATCCCGATCGAATTGATCATACGTTCCAGACCCAACTATACTACGCCTATAAATATGCGAAAAGTAAACCGCGTGTGATGAAAATGTACCGATTCAAGAAGAAACAATTGCGGACCCTGAAAATGCCTGTTCTTGTTTTGATTGGCGATCACGATATCGTCAACGACGAGAAAATGTTCAAAAACGTCCATCAGTTATTGCCCAATGCCACTACTCTGGTGGTTAAGGATGCGGGACACTTTCTGTCGATCGATCAAAAGGACTATGTGAATGATGTCGTAACCGATTTCCTGAACAAAAAAACCATTGAAATTCCCTCCCAGCCCGATGCAATATCGGTCACTATCAACTAATTGTAAAATAAAAAACCCGCTCTGACAGCGGGTTTAAATTTATATTGATCGGTTTTCGTCGAATGCTTCCATGTATTCTGCGACCCTTTTTACGAAACTTCCTCCCAGGGCTCCATCTACAACCCTGTGATCATAGCTATGTGACAGGAACATTTTTTTGCGGATGCCGATGAAGTCGCCTTCCGGTGTTTCAATCACCGCCGGAACTTTTCTGATCGCTCCCAAGGCAAGAATTCCCACTTGCGGCTGATTTAAAATTGGTGTGCCGAAAACGCTTCCGAAAGTACCAACATTGGTCACGGTATAAGTTCCGCCCTGAGTATCGTCTGGTTTGAGTTTCCCTGCTTTGGCTCTGCTTCCCAAATCGTTTACAGCTTTAGCCATGCCCAGAAGGTTTAGCTGATCGGCATTTTTTATGACCGGAACAATCAGGTTTCCATTTGGAAGTGCGGCAGCCATTCCCAGGTTGATATTTTTC
>CAZLWZ010000265.1:0-3313 GCA_964563275.1 uncultured Flavobacterium sp. | reverse complement strand
TGACACTATCGCCGATATCGCTGCTGATTTCCGATTTTATAGCATGCGTCTCCAAGAAGTAAGATAACGCTTTCGCGTGTTTAGGATTGTCCTCGAGTATCAACACTTTTTGCGAATCGCGATTAATTATATTCTCGATCTTCCTGAAAATCTCCGGCATCTGTTCAAAGGCGACGGGTTTGTCAAGAAAATTCACCGCTCCTTTCAGCAGACTCTCCTGCCGCAGACTGTGTGATGACATGATATGTACCGGAATATGGCGTGTTTGCGTATTTTTCTTTAGCTCCTCCATCACTTCCCAGCCACTCATCACAGGAAGCTGGACGTCAAGTAAAATCCCGGCGGGTTTGTACGACAGCGCCAATTCAAGCGCCTCGTCGCCACGGACTGTAACTATTGCTTTATAACCTTTTTGGCGTGCAAACTCGACCAGTGATTTGGCAAAGTTTACATCGTCCTCAACAATCAGCACCAATTTGTCGCCGTCCTGTACCAGATTGCGGTCGTCGGGGATTTGCTCCGGAATTCTGTCGCTGATATATTTCCGAGGCTGTTGCTCTGTCTCCTGTTCCTGATCACCATTTGCCTGCTGCGGTGTAATGGAGTTTCCGACAAAGGGTTCTATCGGGATCCTAAGGGTAAATGCGCTGCCTTCGCCAACAGAACTTTGCAATGTGATCTCGCCGTTCAGCAATTTCGCGAGTTCCCTGCTTATCGATAAACCTAAGCCGGTACCACCAAACTTACGCTTGGTCGACCCATCAGCCTGGCGGAATGCTTCAAAAATCAGCGGCTGTTTCTCGGCCGGAATTCCGATTCCCGTGTCTCTCACGGTAAAGCAGATCATTTTAGGTTTTTCAGCATCTTTGTGAATTTCCAGTGTTACTGAACCTTTAGCAGTAAACTTGATCGCATTTGAAATCAGGTTTTTTAGTATTTGTTCGACCCGCAATTTGTCGGTCTTTATTACCCGCGGTGCATCTTGATCCTGTACTTCGAATGTAATATTTTTGTGTTTTGCAAGTGGATTAAATATATCCAGCAGTCCCGAGGTAATTTCATTTATCGGCACCTCTATCATTTCCAGCTCCATTTTCCCGGCTTCGATCTTTGAAAGGTCGAGGATTTCATCGATCAGCGAAAGCAGGCCATTTCCTGAGCTCTGGATCACGCGCGCGAATTCTATCTGCTCGTCGTTCATATTGTGATCGTTGTTTTCTGACAACAAACGGCTCAACAGCAAGATCGAGTTTAACGGGGTGCGCAATTCGTGCGACATGTTTGCGAGGAACTCCGATTTATATCGGGTTGTTTGTTCGAGATCTTCCGATTTTTTCTGGATCTCCATGTTCCTTTCCTCAAGCAGCACACTACGCTCTGCAAGTTCCTCGTTGGTCTGCTGTAACTCTTCCTGCTGGACACGCAGCTCTTCTTCGGACGCCTGTAGTTTTTCGGTTTGTGCCTCAAGTTCGGCGTTGATGCTCTCAAGCTCCGAATGTTGTGCCTGCAGTTCCTCTGACTGCGCCTGTGTTTCGTCGAGCAGCTCCTGGATCCGTGCACGGTTTTGTGCCGCCGTCATTGCTATCGAAATGTTGTTGGCCACTGCCTCAAGAAGCTCGGTTTCGAGATAGGTATATTCGCCAAGTGTCGCCAGTTCAATAACACCGGTAGCCTTTCCGTCCATCAGCGGCACTGCGATTACATGGTGCGGCCTCACCTCGCCCAACGCGTAGGAAATAGTAATGTTATCTTCGACAAGCCCTTTCAGTTCGATAATTTTTCCGGTTGCAGCAGCCTGACCGCAGATACCTTCGCCAATTCGGATACGCTCCCGGTCAGGATGCTGCACATGGCAATATCCGGCAGCCACTCTTAAAGTATCGCCTTCAAGAAGATACATCACGGCCCCGTTGCTGTTCGTGTACGACGCGAGGTATTCCAGAATATCTTTCGCTAACTGTTGTGGTGCTTTTTCACCTATCATCACTTTATTGAGTTCGGCGATCCCGGTTTGCAGCCACTCTTTATCCGACAGTTGGCCGAAACTTTTCGCCAGAGCCTCGGCCATGTTATTGATCGATGCACCCATGCTTCCCAAAGCATCACTTTCACGATCAGAGACCCGTACTGAATAATCGCCTTTAGCTATTTGTCCGGCAATACTTCCTATTACGGTAATTCTTTCGGCAGTTTCGCGGTCTTTTCTGGCAAGCTCCCGCTGCAGACTGCCCCTCTCTTTAAAGTCGCGGTAAATACGACGGAAAAACATGCCGCTGATGATAAAGGCGATAATGGCCGCGGCAATAATCAACAGCATGCTGTACAGGCCGTACTGTTCCGATGCCATGCTCCTTTGTTCCAGCAATTCCTGCTCATGGGATTCCATCTCGCGGACGATATCGCGTATATCATCCATATATCCCTTGCCAAGATGCAGGTCGTTTGGTCCTGTGACGGCACCTCTGCGGCGTTCGCTTATCCTGAACTCTATATACTCGAACAAAGCCTCTTTCAACGGCATCAGTGAGGCCAAATGCCTCTGCTGCACCGGGTCATCCGCAGTGAAGTTAACGACAGTTGCCAGATAGGCCTCTGCCTGCTCTTCGCTTCCCACGTAACGCGCAAGATTCTCGTCGTCACCTGTTATCAAAAAACCCCGCATCCCGCTTTGAGCGTCGAGCATCACCGCCAGTCCCTCATTCAGGTTGTAAATTACCTGCTGCGTATGGTTGACCGACTTGTTGCTCGCCAGGAGGCTTCTGATACTGATAAAAGACGCTATCGAGGTCAATAGCAAAATCAGCATCGATACGCCGAAGCTAAAAATTAGATTTCTTTTAAATTGTGCGTTCATTTATGCTTTAGATGTTTTGCAGTTTGAGTGGTAGTATTACTATAAAA
Source organism: uncultured Flavobacterium sp. (assembly GCA_964563275.1). GTDB lineage: Bacteria > Bacteroidota > Bacteroidia > Flavobacteriales > Flavobacteriaceae > Flavobacterium. Next base: position 412 of record CAZLWZ010000265.1, on the reverse strand, counting down.
GTCGATCCGGCACCTTCCGTGCTTCTTGCCGTAATCAGGCCATTGTGTTTTTCAATGATTTTTTTCGCGATTGCAAGTCCGATTCCCGTGCCGTCAAAATCTCCTTTGTCGTTAAGGCTTTGGAAAATAACAAAAATCCGGTCCAGATATTTCTCGTCGAAACCGATACCATTGTCGGTAAAAGTGATCCTGCAATAGTCGCCGTCGTCGGCAGGCGGACTGTCTACGCGCTTTTGATCAATACGTTCGCACGCAATTGATATTACAGGCTTTATGCCGGCACGCGAAAATTTAAGCGCGTTGCTGACAAGGTTCTGGAACACCTGGCGCAATTGGCTCGACACGCCGTAAACTTCGGGGAGGGCGCCAAAGTTGACCACTGCTTCCTTTTCAAGAATTTGATAATCAAGAT
>CAZLWZ010000264.1:0-3324 GCA_964563275.1 uncultured Flavobacterium sp. | reverse complement strand
TGGACGAGGATGTCTTAACTATTCAGAATCTGCAAAAATTCATCGCGCGGAATCTCAACAGCGCCCAAAGCTTCTAAATGTTTATTATAAATCTGGCAGTCGAGCAGTTTATAATTTTCGGTCTTCATTTTATTCACTAAAGCAATGAAACCGACTTTAGAGGCGTTCGGAATTTTCGAAAACATGCTCTCGCCGCAAAAGATATGTCCGAGGTCAACACCATACAAGCCTCCAACAAGTTCATCTTCCCGCCAAACCTCAACCGATTTCGCAAAACCCAACTGGTGTAGTTCGCAGTACGCATCGGTCATAGAATCGGTGATCCACGTTCCTCTTTGGCCGTCACGTTTGATGTCGCGGCAGTTTTTTATCACCTCGTCAAAGTTGCTGTTGAAGGTCACCGTGAAAGTGTTCCTGTTCAGGATATTGCGCATGCTTTTGGATGTTTTCAGATCGTCAGGAAATAACACCATGCGCGGATCGGGCGACCACCAAACGACGGGATCGCCTGCTTCAAACCATGGAAAAATTCCGCTTCTATATGCCAACATCAGCCGCCCGGGCGACAAATCGCCACCGACAGCGACAATACCCTCGCGCGTCGCGCTCTTAACCGACGGGAATTCCAACTTTTGGTTCAGGAAATGCATAGTCATAAAAAACCCGGCTCATGACCGGGTTTAACTTATTTGTTAGAATGGCAAATCATCATGCTCCTCATCAGTCACATTAGAAGCCGGCTCGAATGGCTGGGCAGCCGGAATCGGCGGTGCCTGCATCGGCGCCTCATTCTGCAGTTTCTCGATTCTCCAGCCCTGGACACTATTGAAATATTTCGTCTCGCCTTGCGGGCTAACCCACTCGCGGCCACGTAAATTGATAGATACCTTTACCGGCTCACCCGGACGGTAATTATTCAACAAATCGCATTTGTCCTGCGTAAACTCGATCATGATATGTTGCGGATATTGCTCATCGGTTGTGACAACCAATTCTCGCTTCTTAAAACTGGCGCTCACCTGTTGCTCCGCATTGATAACTTTAATTCTTCCTGTAACTTCCATCTTCTCTGTATTAAATTATTTTATTTCCTTATTCGCCAACAGCACTTTCCACGCCGACAGCACATCTTTCTTATTCAGGTAATCCTTTGCCATTTGATGTTGTTTTGTGATATCATCAGCACTAAGCACCCCTTTGACCGCAAAGTGCTGGTTTACAAATATAGCAACTTCTTCACTCGTTGGCAACGCCTCTACATTCCCCAGCATGCCCAGATCGTTGCCGTTAAATATACTGCTTTCCCTGATGTTTTCGGGAATATTATCCACACCAATCCCTAAAGTTGTCAGTGGCTTGGGAACTTCAAAAAGGCCTTGGTTTGCCCTTGAATACCAGTTGCCGCCCATGCGCGATACCAGATCTATTTTATATTGGTCGATTGCACCGCTCTCATCTAAAATAGCTTCGTCAATATGAATTTTTACAACTTCACAAATAATTAAATTTCCTGCACCACCATTACTGCCAAGGCTGATAATTTCATTGACCTTACATTCGAACTGCACAGGCGACTCGGCTACGCGATATGGCTTTACAATATCGGACGGAAGCTGCGTCAAACCCGCTTTCATGAATTCATTTACTCCGTCAGGATACTCAGTACTGGATAAAGACGCCTGCTGTACGATGCCATAACTCACAATATTAATCACAACTTCCCGCGTTGCCTCGGCATTCAATAAAGTATGTTTGACAGTATTATCACGCACGCGGCGCGCCGGCGAAAAAATTAAAATCGGCGGATTTGAACTGAATACGTTGAAAAAACTGAACGGCGACAGGTTAGGCTTGCGGTCTTTGTCCATTGTACTCGCAAATGCAATCGGCCGTGGCCCGACCGACCCCTGTAAATAACCTTGTAATTTCGCCGGCCGCAGGTCTTTCGGTTCAAAACTGATCATAAAAATAGCGTTTAGGCAAAAGTAAGCAAATGCTTTAATAAGGTCTAAAGATGTTTTAAGCATTTATCAACGAACGGTCATTTGACGGAGCGACAATTCAGGATGATAGATTTCGTTATATTTACAAAAATAAAATCGATGCAATTTTCTGAAAAACGCAATGTTTCACGCTGGATAATTATCATTGCTTCGTTCTTTATTGTTGTCCTGATTCTTTGGAACACATACAGTTTCTTCCAGATCTTCAAAACTGAGGAGCGCGTCAAGATGGAACTATGGGCATCGGCACAAAAATCACTAATTAATGCCGATGAAAATACCGACATTGATCTTCTGCTCGAAATTTTCCAGAACAATACCACGATTCCTGTTATAGTAACGACGGAAAACGACAGCATCGACAAAATGAAAAATGTCGACGAGGAGATTATCAACGACCAGGCAAAGAAAAAGGCGCTGCTGCAAGAATTAAAATCGGAGAATGAACCCATCGTGATCGAATATGTACCCGGAAAGTTTCAATATCTGTATTACGGAAATTCTTCTTTGCTAAATAAATTAAAGTATTATCCAATTGCATTGCTGCTGATAATAGTATTGTTCGGCACAGTCGTTTACAATTTCTACCGAAGCACGAAGATTGCGACCCAAAACAAGCTATGGGCCGGGATGGCAAAGGAAACGGCGCATCAGATAGGCACGCCGCTATCGTCGCTGATTGGATGGCTTGAGATAATGAAAGCCGACAATGTTGACGAAACAATAGTTGCGGAAATAGAAAAGGATATCGTCCGGCTGCAAACAATCACCGACCGATTTTCAAAAATTGGCTCCGAACCCGTACTTGAAAAAAAGGATATCGTTCAGGAAACAAGAAATTCATTTGAGTATTTGCAGTCGCGATTCTCAAAACAGGTGCATTTTTCATTTTCGGCACCTGATCATCCAATATATGTCGACATAAATCCGGCGCTACATAGCTGGACCATCGAAAATCTCGTGAAGAACGCCATAGATGCGATGCGCGGACGCGGTAAGCTCGACATCAAAATCGAGCAGGATAATAAGAATGTCAAAATTACAGTTTGCGATTCCGGAAAAGGTATTCCCAAAAACCTGCACAAACGTATTTTTGAGCCTGGCTTTACTACTAAGAAACGCGGTTGGGGCCTCGGACTTTCACTCACAAAACGCATTGTCGAGGAATATCATAGCGGAAAAATAAAAGTGCTGAGCTCGGAAATAAATAAAGGGACGGCCATCCAGATTGTGTTCAGAAAATAATCTTGTGGTAAGATCTAACGAAAACCTTTCTACTGTCAAAGGCGGAAAGTGCATCGGGATTTCCCCCGAATTTATC
>CAZLWZ010000263.1:0-3328 GCA_964563275.1 uncultured Flavobacterium sp. | reverse complement strand
GGTTTCACGATACAGCCCGATGTATTTCTGCGCGACCATGCCAATCGGGACAAATCGTTGCTTGTCGCCTTTGCCGGTTACTTTAATAAAGCCTTCATCAAAATAAAGATCTGATATTTTGAGCGCAGTAAGTTCAGACACGCGTAGCCCGCAACCATATAAGGTTTCCAGCATTGCGCGATTTCGCTCTCCTTCGGGTTTGGTAAGATCAATCGCTTCAATAAGCCGGTCGATATCGGCTACAAACAGTGTATCGGGAAGCTTTCGCCCTGTTTTTGGTGCTTCTATAAGTTCCATTGGATTGTCAGTCCGATAATCCGAAAAAATCATAAATGTAAAGAAGCTGGTAAGTCCTGATATTACACGCGCCTGCGATCTTGGCTTTACCTGTTTTGCCAGGGCGAAAATAAAACCTTGTAAGGTTTCTTCGGAAATAGTGGTTGGTCCGCTGGCGATCCCACTTTGCTCCAGATAGTTTGTCAGCCGTTGTAAATCAAACGTATAGTTCGAAATTGTATTAGCCGATAATCCGCGTTCAATTTTCAAATACGACTGAAACCGGGTGATGTATGATTGCCAATTCTCCACGCTCAATATTATAAAGAAATTTTACAGAATTGCAATAGTTGACCACAATTTGACAAGTAGCTGCATACACACAATTATCATATATTCAATAAAATGTTACATAATTACCACTTTTGTAAATATTAATCAGTCATCTAAGCCATTAACTTAACTATATTCAACAATTTAGCATTTCGGCACCCGTTAATTAATTGTGAATTAGCAATATTTTAAGTCTCCCTGCCTCTCATTCGTTATACTTTTGGACTCATAACTCTAAAATTAAAATTATGAAAGCATTAAAATGGATTGCACCGGCATTGCTCTTGGCAACTGCAGGTCTGAGTGCTCAAACAGTAGACAATACAGCCAGGGATATCAGTTTTGGTGTAAAAGGGGGTGTTAACTTTGCTTCTTTAACCGGGGGAGATTTTTTTGATGATGTAAATTCCCGGACAAGTTTTCATGTCGGCGCATTAGCTGAGTTTCCAATCGCAGATATTTTTTCATTACAAGTAGAAGCGCTATACTCCGGACAAGGCTTTGAAGCAGATTTCAGGGGACCTGAAGGAGACAAAGCAGAATACCAATTGGATTATATAAATATTCCTGTTCTGGCGAAATTCTATATCGCTAAGGGACTTAGCATTGAAGCTGGACCACAATTTAGTTTTCTTGTAAATGAAGAATTCGACTTCAATCCAAACAATGATGATGGCGACATCGATTTAGAAGGTACAGATGCTGAAGCCGAAAGTTTCGAATTTGGCGCGGCAGCAGGTATCACCTTTGAACTGCCAAGCGGGCTATTTGCCACCGGCCGATATATTCACGGATTTACAGACATCATTCAGGATGTTGATGGTCAGAATTCGGTATTTCAGTTAGGAATTGGATATAAGTTTTAATAATAAGTTGCTATGAAAAAGAAAACCTCCTGTTTCGCAGGAGGTTTTTTTTATGTTTCATTACTATTAAAACTTGTAAACCAAACCAAAAGTTATATCTTGAAGGCTAAGTTCGAGACCAAAGCTATCTCGCGACTCAGCATCATCGACATCCGGTTTCATTAATTATCGTTTCCACCATAAAAATAAAAACCCCGCGGACGGGGTTTTCATTTCACTTTTTACAATTCAAGTATTAGAACTTGTACGCAAATGAAACCTGAATAACTGAGTTATTAACTTTGTAATCATCTGAGTCCTCAACGATATTTGAAAGACCTGCGTTGTAACGCGCACCCACTTCAAAATTTTCTGCGAAGGTAAACCCTAGACCCAAGCCTAAACCGAAGTCAATTGACTTAAAGTCATCTTTCACGTCTTCGTCACCTGATTCCGATGCTCCGGCACCAGACATTTCATACTCAGCCTTAGCGCTTAAAAGAAATCCTACCTGTGGTCCTGCGTGAATATTGAAGGATTCGGTTACATAATATTTCGCCATAATAGGAATGTTTATGTAAGATAGTTTCAGTTTTTCTTCGACGTTAAAGTCCAACCCGCCGAAAGATTCGCTGTACTCACTTTTAGCACCTTGCATGGAATATAGTAATTCCGGCTGAACCGCAAATTCATCAGTCAGCATAATTTCAGCGAAACCACCGACGTGAAAGCCCATCATCATGTCAGCGTCTTCAATATCGCCACCTAAGTTAGCCATATTCAAACCTGCTTTAACACCAAATCTTGTTCCTCCATCCTGAGCGCTCACGTAACCAAAGGCCAAAAGACCTAAAATCGATAATGTAATTTTTTTCATCTTATTTGTTTTTAATTAAAAAAATTAAGGCACTTTACCTCGTCGCATCAAAAATATTGATTTAACAAATTGTGTCCATTAAAAAACCATGTAGTTATTAACAATGTTATCAACGCTTCAATAAAATTATAAATTTTAACTTTAATTATGTAACCTTTCCGCACGCGCATCTCCTACATTTACAAACTCTAACTTTAATATTGCCATCATGAAAAATTTATTTTTTGTTACAGCATTACTTTTGGGAAGTTTAACTGCTAACGCACAATCACTGATCAACTTCGGGGTTAAAGCCGGACCCAACTTCGCAAACTTCAGCGGCGACAGTAACATCGACTATAATTCCCGCACCAGCTTCCACGCCGGTCTCGTTGCCGAAATCAAAGCCTTTCCCAATATGTCGCTACAACCTGAACTATTGTACTCGTCACAAGGTGCTAAAGTCGATGGCGCAGACGATTTTAATTTAGACTACGTATCGGTACCGGTAATGGTTAAATATTATATTTTATCCGATAGATTAAGCCTTGAAGCAGGTCCACAGTTTTCGTTCCTCGTCGATGAACGTGATGAAGCATGGAATGGGATTGTCGGAAGTGCGCCGGATAATAACTCGTTCGACTTCGCTCTAGCCGGTGGCGTGGGACTCAATATTACAAGTGGTTTGTTCGCCCAGGCGCGCTATACCATCGGATTGACCGAAGCGACAAAAGATGCCGATATCCAAAATGCCGTATTCCAGTTATCACTCGGGTACATGTTTTAAAATTCCAAAATCAAAATTGGGAAGCCATCCATTACGGGTGGCTTTTTTTATGACGAGTTGATAATAGTAAAAGGTTTTATCTATTTTTACCACAAATCAAACAAATGAAAATCTTTATCATTAACGGCCCCAACCTGAACCTGCTCGGCACTCGTGAACCGGATTTATACGGAAATACCTCGTTCGATGACTATCTCCAAACATTGCGGCAACGTTACCCGGAGACGGAAA
>CAZLWZ010000262.1:0-3342 GCA_964563275.1 uncultured Flavobacterium sp. | reverse complement strand
CCGTGATGGTGATAAGCAGTCAACCCGCTATTTTGATTTTAATACCGAGGAAGGTGATAAATTGGCCGACAATAGAAGAATGTACGATTCGCCACAACATAACGTTACAACCGACAGCCTTGGTAGCATGGTGCGTCAGTATGACAAGTCAAGCAAACGTACTACTTTGGTAAATGACGATGTACGGGTTTATAAAGGAGGATCATGGAGAGACCGGGCCTACTGGTTGGATCCGGGGCAAAGGAGGTACTTCCCTCAGGATATGGCAACTGATTATATCGGTTTCCGATGTGCCATGTCTAGAGTCGGTCCAAAATCTGACAGCAAGAGAAAAAAACCTAGAAATTAAATTCTAATTATTATCTTTAAAAGCCCTAATTCAGGGCTTTTATTTTTTTATGGATATCCCACAACTTCACAAAATTTTCCTGGATTCATCAGGAGTATCGACCGACACAAGAAAAATTCACCCGGGTTCATTGTTTATAGCAATCAGAGGCGACCGCTTTGATGCCAATACCTTTGCCGCCGAAGCACTCAATAAAGGGGCCGCGTATGTTATTATTGATAACCCGGAGTTCTTTATCGATCATCGTACGGTCCTGGTACCTGACACCCTGGATGCGCTCCAGCAATTGGCATTGTATCACCGACGGTTTCTAAAAATCCCGATTATTGCGCTGACCGGAAGCAATGGAAAGACCACCACCAAGGAATTAATTAATGTGGTCCTAAACACAAAATTCCGTACGCGCGCCACGGTCGGAAATTTGAATAATCATATCGGCGTACCGTTAACCTTACTTTCTTTCACCACCGATACGGAAATAGGCGTAGTCGAAATGGGCGCAAACCATCAGCATGAAATAGAATCCCTGTGCAGAATTGCCGAACCGGATTATGGGTACATCACTAATTTCGGTAAAGCGCACCTGGAAGGGTTTGGCGGCTTCGAAGGTGTCATCAAAGGGAAAAGTGAATTATACCACTATTTAGCTGCTCATCAGAAGACCATCTTCGTCAATGGCGATGATGCACTTCAGGTCGAAAAAACCGCAGGCTTGTCAACATATAGTTTTTCGTCGCTCAACCCAAATGCAAATGTGTATATTCGGGATATTGTCTGCAATCCATTTGTGCAGATCATGTTCGATCAAACACGCATCATCTCAAACTTGGTAGGGGCGTATAACGCGGCGAACATCAGTGCCGCTGTTTCTATTGGAAGGTACTTTGGTGTTGCTGATTCGCAAATTAAAGAAGCAGTCGAAAAGTATGTGCCCGATAATAATCGCTCACAACTTATTCATCGCAATGGCGTCAAAATCTTGCTGGACGCATATAATGCCAATCCTACCAGTATGGCGGCGGCAATAACCAATTTCACCACTCTTGGCGACGAGCAGAAATTCGCAATCCTCGGCGATATGTTCGAACTCGGTGCGGAAAGTGCCCACGAGCACGCTGCCATTATACAGATGCTGACGCAGCATACTGATGTAACTTGCTGTCTTATTGGTAAAGAATTCTTCGCAAATAAAACGACGCACCCACATTTGCATTTTTACACAGATTATGATTCGTTTGCAAGGGCGTTCAGTCCACTCACCTCGGGAATCGTGCTTATCAAAGGATCTCGGGGAATGGCTCTTGAGCGGGCGCTGGATCTGTTATAAATCGTTTGGGCGTGCCACCGCCTCCGCAAGCTACGGCGCTGTCGGGCTGTTCGCTGCAATCTTTTAATAGAGCCGCAAGCTCGCGGCCCTTTTAAAAGGATTTGCGCTGCCATCCCTCACGCAACTACTCTTATGTGAAAGATTTCCTAAAACACGTCAATATTTTTGACAGCGGGAATATCGGCGTAAATTTGCATAACTCTAAAGACAAAGTTATAATGACATATGCTCACGACTGGTATCAATCACTATTAACAGATTTCGGAATTGCTCCAGAGTGGATCCCTTTAATTCATGTACTAACCGGAGTCCTTGCTTTATCGCTCGCCGCTGTAATTATCTATTTACTCACTAAGCGATTTCTACTTCAAATTTTAAATGGCATTTTTAGAAGAACGCCGTTCAAGTGGGACGATGTACTTGCCGATCGCCATACGTTCGATAATCTTGCGCACATCATCCCGGCTATCATGGTAAGAGCGGCTACACCGTCGCTATTTGTCCATTACGACCAGCTGCGGCCCTTGATGATTAAGATCGCCGATATCTATATACTTATAGCCGCTGCTCTAATTGTCTTATCTTTTCTAAAGGCGGTAGAGTATATATTTTCGCAATCACCTGTATTTGTGAATAAACCCCTGGCAAGTTACTTTCAGCTGGTACGCATTTTATTTTACATCACAATGTTCATTATAATACTGTCGATCGCAATTGGCAAATCGCCGACGTATTTCCTGACAGCATTTGGAGCGATGACGGCCATTATATTGCTAATTTTTAAAGATACAATACTTGGCCTGGTAGCTAGCGTCCAAATTTCGGCTAATGATGTAGTTCGCGTGGGCGATTGGGTAGAAATGCCGAAATTTAACGCCGATGGCGACGTGATTGCCATCAACCTGAATACAGTAAAAATCAGAAACTGGGACAAAACAATTACAGCCATTCCTACGTTTTACTTCATCACCGACAGTTTTAAAAACTGGCGTGGAATGCAGGAGAGTGGCGGCCGAAGGATCAAAAGGTCGGTACTGGTGAATGTTCGTACAATTAAATTTGTCGACCCCGAAGTACGTGAACGTTTTAAAAAGTATGCCTTGATTAGTGACTATGTGTCTGAAAGACAACGTGAAATTGAGCAATTCAATAAGGTTGTTGGGGCTGATACTTCTCAGTTGATCAACGGGCGGCGTATGACTAATATAGGTGTGTTTCGCCAATACGTTACCAATTATCTGAAACAACATAAGCAAATCCGGCAAGACATGACTGTCATGGTCCGCCAGTTGCCCGCAGATGACCGCGGTCTTCCTATTGAAATTTACTGCTTTACCAACACGACATCATGGCTCGAATATGAAAGTATCCAGTCGGATATTTTCGATCATTTGTTTGCGGCTGCGGGATGGTTCGATCTGGAACTGTTTCAGCAACCCGCCGGAAGCGATGTTAGCTTGTTACTGGAAAAAACTATTGCGAAGAGTTCAGTTTAAAAAAAGTTCTTGCGACGTTTTGAGTAGTCCTATGGCGCTCACTACTTCGTGAAGTTTTAATTTTGGTGCGATTACCGTTCCCGGCATAGTGGGCGTCCTGACGAAATAGTGGGTTAATGCTACAAAAAGGCAAACCTGTTTCTCATGTTGATTTTTATTTCTATGCACGT
>CAZLWZ010000261.1:0-3371 GCA_964563275.1 uncultured Flavobacterium sp. | reverse complement strand
GGTGTTGGAAAATTCAATGATTTTACCGATAAAGCGCTGCAGGAAATTAAAAAACTTGGCGTTACTCACATCTGGTATACCGGCGTTCCGCACCATGCAGTAATAAATGACTATACGTCGATCGGCATCTCAAACGATGATCCCGATGTCGTGAAAGGACGTGCCGGTTCGCCTTATGCGGTTAAAGATTATTACAATGTGAATCCTGATCTGGCCGTAAATCCCGCGAAAAGGATGCGCGAGTTTGAAGATCTGATTAAGCGAACGCATAAAAACGGTCTTAAACTGATAATCGATATCGTACCAAATCATGTCGCGCGTCGCTACGAAGGAAAAAATAACCCGCGAAAAGTATCCGATTTCGGTGCAAACGATGATACATCGGTCGACTATGCACGAGACAACAATTTCTACTATATACCCGGGCAGGCGTTTCAGGTTCCGGAGTCAGATGAATACAAACCTTTAGGAGGGGCACCGCATCCGCTAAGCGACGGCAGGTTCCAGGAAAATCCGGCAAAGTGGACCGGCAACGGATCGCGTCAGCCACAGCCCGATATCAATGACTGGTACGAAACCGTCAAAATAAACTATGGTGTACGTCCCGATGGTACAAAGGATTTTCCTGAATTACCGGCTGCGTATGCCACCAAGTCGTACGAAGAACATTATGAATTCTGGCGCAAAAAAGACGTGCCTGATTCGTGGAAAAAATTCCGTGACATCACATTGTTTTGGATCAAAAAAGGCGTTGACGGTTTCCGTTATGATATGGCAGAAATGGTCCCAGTGGAGTTCTGGAGCTATATGAACTCGGCTATAAAAATGAAAAACCCCGATGCTTTTCTCCTGGCCGAAGTGTACAACCCGGCTGAATACCGAAATTACATCCACTTGGGAAAAATGGATTACCTGTACGACAAAGTTGAGTTGTATGATAAACTGAAAGAGGTCGTGCAGGGCAAGAGCAGCGCCGACGGAATTTCAGACATTCAAGCCGGTCTTTCAGACATCGAGCACCACATGCTGCATTTTGTGGATAATCACGACGAACAGCGGGTCGCCAGCGCGGAATTTGCCGGTAATGGTCACAAAGGCAAGCCGCTGATGGTGGTTTCGGCAACAATCAGTACATCGCCCACAATGGTCTATTTCGGTCAGGAAGTTGGCGAACCAGGGAATGAAGATGCGGGATTTGGAAAGCCTTCGCGCACATCTATATTCGACTACGTTGGGGTTCCACACCACCAGCGATGGATGAACAACGGTAAATTTGACGGCGGGCAATTAAACAACGAAGAACGTGCGCTGCGCGATTTTTACAAGCGCTTGTTGAATTTTACGCTGCGGAGCGACGCGCTGAAAGGCAAGTACCGTGAGATCCAGTCGGCAAACCGAAAAGCTACCGCAAATTATAACGAAGATATTTATTCTTTTGTGCGGTGGAGCGATCATGAGAAGCTGATCATCGTGTCGAATTTTTCAGGCCTCAGGACGGGATTTTTTGATCTCATTATTCCCGCTTATGTAATTTCGGAATGGGGACTGAAAGACGGCAGCTACATCATCAAAGACCAGTTGTACAACAACAGCACAATCAAACTCGAGGTTTCCGGTGGTGAAGGTAAAACGACCATTCGGGTTGCACCGTCGGAGTCTTTTATTTATAAATTACTATAAATTCGAACCTTCATAATCGGCCGTAACGATCTTTTTCGATTTCTTCTGCTTTTTCAGCGTGTACTTCAAAGTTATAAACCCGACAGTACCGGCTACAAGCGACGCGATTAAAATAGCTATTTTTGAGTTGTTTACAACTTCAATGTCTTCGAATGCGAGGATTGTGATGAAAATCGACATCGTAAAACCGATCCCTCCAAGGAATCCCGCGCCAACGATGTTGCCCCAGCGCAGGTCGTTTGGCATCCTGCAAAGTCCTAATCCGACGCCAATAAAAGAAAGTAACCATATCCCAAGCGGTTTACCCACGACTAAACCGAGCATAATACCTAAACTGTTTTCATGGCCTAAATTTTCTGCCGAATCGGCACCGATTGCAATACACGTATTGGCGAGCGCAAAAAGCGGAAGGATAAGAAATGCGACCGGTTTGTGCAGAAAGTGCTGCAATATGTATGACGTCGAGCGCTTATCACCATTCCCGAAAGGTATCGCAAATGCCAACAGAACTCCCGTTATCGTTGCATGAACCCCGGAATTAAGCATATAGTACCACATCACGACCCCTAAGACCAGATACGGTATCAAATTGCGGATTTTCGCGCGGTTCATTATCAATAGGACTGCAAAGATTCCCATTGCTATCATCAGGTTGTTGAATGCAATTGTTTTTGTATAGAAGATGGCGATTACCATAATTGCACCGAGGTCGTCGATAACCGCAAGTGCGGTAAGGAAAATCTTTAAAGATATCGGCACTCTTTTTCCGAGTAATGAAAGTACGCCAATCGCAAATGCAATATCGGTGGCCATCGGAATACCGGCGCCATCCTGCGTTGCTGTTCCGTAGTTTAACAAAAGAAACACGCCGGCAGGGACTACCATTCCGCCTATGGCAGCAAATATAGGCAAGGAAGCGTTGCGGATGTTTGACAACTCACCTTGATAAATTTCACGTTCAAGTTCAAGTCCTATCAGTAAAAAGAAAATCGCCATTAAACCATCATTGATCCATTCCGTTAAGGTATGCGAACCCATTGGCTGGTTCCAAAAACCGATATATTCCGGTGCAATGGCAGAATTGGCCAGCAACAGCGAGATTATAGTGACTATGACCAGGACGATCCCGCCTGTCTTTTCATTATTGAAAAATTCGGTGAAGAGTTTCGTGAGTTTTCTTTTCATTGGATGGCTTTTACATGTGACTTCAGTCCGGTATTTATTTTAAAATGGTTTGTTTTCTATCGGGACCGACAGAAACAATTGTAATAGGAACCCCTACGGCATTTTCTATAAAAGAAACGTAATCCCGAAGCTCGTCCGGCAGATCATCGAAAGTTGTCATTCCCGTTAAATCGGCTTTCCAACCTTTCATTTCGGTATAAACAGGAGTTACATTTTCCGGTTCAATAGTATAAGGCAGGTGCGAAATTGTTTCTCCATTGTACTTGTACGCGGTGCAAACCTGCAGCGTTTCAAACCCTGAGAGAACATCACTTTTCATCATCATAAGTTGAGTAACGCCGTTGATCTGGACCGCATACTTTAGCGCTACAAGGTCTAACCAGCCACATCGTCTCTGGCGCCCGGTAACCGATCCGAATTCGTTTCCGGCCTTTGCCATTGTTGCTCCGACTTCATCAAAAAGTTCTGTTGGAAACGGGCCGCTGCCCACACGCGTTGTATAGGCT
>CAZLWZ010000260.1:0-3379 GCA_964563275.1 uncultured Flavobacterium sp. | reverse complement strand
AATAGGCCCAAAATGACTGCGCCACCGTATACCGTTTGGCATAAAATAAAACCGGGAAACTGGACACCACTAATATACCCACTACCGTAGAACTTAAAAACAGCACCGGATGTACCGATATGAAAAACAGCATAAACATAAGGAATGGATATGTCATCACGATATTTAGCGACTGATTTAAAAACAGCAGTCGTGCGCCCAATTTCGACTCTTTCCTGAAGTTCCTGAAAACATATTTAGACATCATGATATTTTCCCGCACGTTACTTCGGCCCCATCGGATAAACATCTTATATAAGCCGGTATATTTTTCGGGTACGTTCGTATACGCATAGGCATTCCTTTGAAATAACACATGGTGCCCCTGTTTCAATATCATATTGGTCATTGCGCGGTCTTCGCCTATATCCGAAGGCTGCCCCATAAAGGTTTGGTTAATCCATTCCGGAAGACAGGCAAATACCGCAGTACTTCGATAGGCGGCTAAGGCCCCGGGCGTGCAGAGTACGGAATTCAGTTGACTTTCTATTGCACGCTGGAATTCAAAACTCATTACAAAACTTACATTCAGCATTTTAGGCAGCAATGCTTTGCTATTGTTCAGAACCTGGATATTCCCTGCAACTGCGCCACAATTTTCGTTTACAATAAAGGGACTGACCAAATTTCGCAATGTATCGGTTTTTACAATCGAATCACTATCAACCGTCACAAAGATCTCGCCGGTTCCAAGGTTGAAGCCACGGCACAGCGCATGCCGTTTCCCTTTATTTTCAGGTTGTTGGTAAATTGATAAACGATCTCCTAATTTCTTTTTTGCCTGCAACATCCAATACCAGGTATCATCTTCACTTCCGTCATCAATAGCCAGCAACTGCAATTTTTCGTGCGGATAATGACTTTCTGCCAAGCTCATTAATGTGTCCCAAACCTGCTTTCCTTCGTTGTATGCAGGAACGATTACAGTACAGTCAGGAAGCAACTCGTCGGTCACCGAAGGCACCGGCTTGTATCTGAAATACAATAACAAACTGTACAGGAAGAAAGCTACTCTTAGTAAGACCAAGGCAGAAGCTACGATGAGGAAAGGGAACCCCCACGAAGAATTTATGCGGTCAATATTAAATTGGGCAAAATCAGCCTGCAAATCATAAACAATAAATACACTTCCTGCCAGCAACAAAAATGTACCCAGCAGTCCCAGCGTGCTCCAGGGATTTGCCGCTGCGTCCGCAATTTTAGAGGCTATTCTGCTGCTGAAATCGGGTGACTCGGTGTCATTAATAGGAAAGGAACCTGTGAATTGGTGTTCGTTAGTACTTGTATAGTTTAATTGTCCTGAAATTATTGTGTCACTTTTCATCTTGTATATTTGATTAGGGCTTTTTGAAATGTTTGTTATATCCAAAGATGGATTCTGCCAGCACAAGACAATGCCTGTGCCGCTTTGGTTATTATTGAAATTGAGACATTTACAGAATAGGAATTGCGAAAAACTGAGTAATAATTACACACACAGGTATACAAGTACACACCTTCGCGAGGATTCGGGTGCGAGATTCAAGGCGCAAGGTTAGAAACCTCCCGTAGATCGTTTACTACAGTAAACGACACGGTATATTAGTCTGAATTGTAGATGATTTATTATTATATTTCCTCCAGATTCATTCATTAACCTGTATAGCTAAATCAGGACGGGGGAACCCCCAATTCCCATTGCAGGATACTCCCTATCAAAGCCCTATATAGAGTATGAGGAGTTCATGAAATCCGATTACATAGATTTTGCTTCTCGATACAACCTTTTGAAAGCTAGTCGCATCTCAAAAGGTCACTCGAAGCGACGTACTTATGAACCACGTGTCTTTTCTTTTGCCTTGATGCAAATCGCAGCGCTAGCAAGATTCAGCGAACACCGCTTTAAAAATATTTTTGCGGTGAGCTAAAAGAAACAAAAAATATTCATGCACTTTGTTTTTTTAGCGGTATTCATGAATCTTCGATTTCAAGGCTCGCTCAAAATTTGCTTAATTTTCTAAAGCCGGGCTGCGGCCGCGAATACCCCAGCCGCTCGCCTGCATACTTATAAGCTTAATACTGTAAACTGACGGCTCTTACCGTGAAGAAGCACTCTGGCGGGCGGGGCTCGACTTCGGGGTAATCTTCCTTTCACCAGGGCAGCGCCATCTTTGAAAATTTAAAGCAAATTTTAGAGGCCGAGAGCTGCTGGTACTTACATCCAGCACCGTGCTAACGACAAAGGACACGTCATGAAGACAAGACCCGGGACACGTCACGACTGACACGAAAAAAAAACGGCATCAGCTTATTGCTGATGCCGCTTAATAGTACGCAAGGCACTAATTAATCCTGAATCATAACATCGCTTGTTACGTTGATGTTCGCCGGCATGTTGCGGACAAAATCAAAACCGTTATTATAAAGTCGGAAGTTACCATTGTATTTCAGTGTATAATTTGATTCGCTGTTCACGATAACTTCTACGGTTCCGGTAGGGTTATTTCCACTAGTCATGCTGGTACCGCCGCTAAGTGAGAAAATGATTCCTGCCGATGTCCAACCCATGCAACCGCGATTCTGACCTTCTAAAAAATCGTTAAAATCGGTTGAGCCATCCGCTTCTGAATCGTAAATGTTATATGTGCCGGCAACGGAAGTTCCGGTTTTGTAGTACAGGTCAAAGGTAATCGAAGCGGTAGATGAAGTCCCGCTTACGCCTGTGACGCTGATGGTGGACCGATCATACGATTCGCCGTTGACATCGATAACCTCAGCCATTATAATTTCAGTCATGCTAACACCCGGCTGAAGTTGGTACTCGGTTTCATCGAAGCTGAAGGTTGTTCCGCCACCTGAATTTGAAGAGTCATCATCGCTACTACAACCTACCATTGCAACAGCAGTAAAAAAAAGAATTAGTTTTTTCATATTAAATTTATGTTAAGGCCGCAATATATGATAATTCTTTAATAATATTCTTAGATTAAAAAAAATATCCTGATTATTCCCGGGATGATATATAAAAGTATAACAAGCACAGACCTCCTGGTACTTTTCGCTCCCTCCAACGGGCAGCAAATAAAGCTCGATAGTTCGGGACTGTGTAACCATGCCTATGGCTCGCAGCAGACGGCCTTGCAGGATCTGGCACAACTCAGAGCCGATATAACATTTTAGGTTTCATGCCTTCCTCAAATAATGGCCTAGCAGGATATCAAGAAACACTTATCGACAATAGATTTATTTTTATTGTTTCTCAATAAATATTTATTACGTTTGTGGTGTCACTTTAAACATAATAGTATGACATCAACAAACAACATCGTATTTAAAGCCCTGCAAATTGTGGCTTGGGTAA
>CAZLWZ010000259.1:0-3394 GCA_964563275.1 uncultured Flavobacterium sp. | reverse complement strand
ATGATTTTGAGTAGAAATTTGATTATGATAAGCCGGCACGCCAAAAAAAAAAAAAAAATGAGGATCACTTAAATAAAACCTACTAAAAAATAAGCGAGGATAAATTTTCGCATTCCGTTTTCGGTCGCTATTTTAGATAAAAATTAGAAATATGAAAATACTTGGAATCGGGTCCCGAATCAATCACGCAGAATATGGAAAAGGGGTTGTAACCAATGTGACATCGAAAGAATACTGGGTCACATTTATTGAAAACGGATTAGAGACACTCCCTTTAGATGAAAAATTTGAAGTTATTGAAGCTTCTGAAAACGATGTCGATACAGTGAGTTTGTTTGACATTGAGAAAAGTTTAAAGCACATTTTACAGCGCTATTCGGATGTTGGTCCCGCGGTTGCCATTGCCGATAAATGGAAGGGAGGAAAAATTATTTTAGATCCTGGCCAAGCCGGCGTTCAGGGCAAGGAAATTCCGATTGACACTTTCTTTCATAAAATAGTGATGGTTCGCGACCGCGTTCGCGTGATGGAACAGAAAATCAATTCAAGCAAGCTGGAGGAGACAGAGAAAATTGAGCTACAGCAATACATCACGCGTATTTACGGCAGTTTAACTACGTTTAACGTGTTATTTAAAGGTACCGCTGATTATTTTGTTGGCGAGAGAAGTAAGTAGAATTTGCGGTTTACGATAAATTTGACGGTGAACTTTAAGCAAAAAAGCCCCGAAATTCTACGGGGCATCTTTTTTACATTTTGATGAATTTCTCGGTTGAAGTTCCTTCATTGGTAACTACTTTGAGCAAATAATTGCCATAAACGAGACCTGAAATGTCGATTGCATAATTGGGATCGGGCCGGTTATTGTGAATCAACGTCTGACCCAACATGTTCATGACACTGTAAGATGTTACATTAGTAGAGGACTTTATAGTAAGGACGTCACTCGACGGATTAGGATAAAGAATAATACTTTTCGTCAAATCATGGTCGGTTCTTGATAATGCATTGATTGTCGTTGTCGCCGTGTTGGTTACGATAGGATGATTGAAATCGAAAAATATTTCGGCTTGTTGGGTAAACGTATCACCTATTGCGAGGCTGGGTTTGATTTTTATCTTAAACGCAATATATCCGTCGTTGTCGGCATCGTTAAATGGTAACATTATATTTTCGAATATGAATTCTACTTTATTCTCTGTAATTCGTGTGACAAAATCGTGGCTTGCATGCATCGGAACCAATGTGTTCAGGTCAAATTTGGTTAAGTCAATCATGTCTTTGACCACAACATTGGTTGCCGGATAATTTCCTGTGTTTTCAAAGCGGATCACGTAATGCACATACTGGCCTGCCATTTCAGGAGAAACCGACTCACCTTCAAGACAGGTGATGTCATTGGGATCAAATGCGCCCACGACGGTCTCGTTTAGCGTACTCGAATTATCGACCATGTTCTGATCGTTTGCTACCGGACTCAGTGTTGTAAGAATAGTAAACTCATCGCCGATATGTACCGCAGGAATGTCAGTTGGCGAGTTGACATTTAACGTGACGTTATAAACTACTGCTTCAAATGGCATTAAATCTGTAAAAGCGAAAGTCAGATTTCCTGAACCAGCTGCTGTTGGAACGGCATCTGCTGAAACAAAATCCAAAATACTTTCGTCATAATCAAAAGAAACCATGCCCGACTCCATGGTCGTGCCGTTGTTTTTCAGCAGAATTCTATAATTGGAATCAAATCCTGGTCTTGCTGCATTTAGTGCGTACGTGATTATTTCGAGATCGGGATGTGCACCATTATTTGCGCTTAAACAAAAATTTTGCGCAAATGGCGAACTCATAGTTGGAAAATCAAGGCTTAAAGTAGTTGGCGTCACAACAAAATAATCGGCATTTTCGATCACGGGAGTGACCGTGTGCATTCCCGCTGGCAAGGCAATTGAATAATCGCCTGTCTGATCAGATATGTATACACCTGAGTCTGTTCCATTTGCAAGTGTAAATTTTAGATTTGGAACGATTACATCCGATGCATCGCAATCATTACCATCGATATCGAATTTATTTTGTCCGGCGACAGTATAAAAATCGCCGCCAGGTGTAAATGAGCAGTATGAATTAATATTGACACCTGACGAAAATTGGTACGAGAGCCCTTCAATTTCGCCTTCATCGGCACATACATACTGAAGATTTGATCCTTCAAAGTCAATGTCGCTATTTTCATCCCCGTTTTTAAGATTCCAGTGGACTAAGGTAGCCGATTCAAATTCCATCATCTGAAAAGTCAAATTACTAAAATCGAGGGTTGTTCCTGCAAAACTTCCTTCGAGCACCAAGACCTCGCCACTCAGGTTTAGTTCCGTGAGCGGATTGTGTGCAAAGCCCAGATATGCCATGTTATAACCTGTGTGATGGTATGTCAAGGTTGTGAGCAAATTATTGTGGACCGAAAGATCGTTCAAAGTACTGTTTCCCAGATTCAGGTTCGTGATTTGGTTATTGGTGCATATCAAACCGGACAGCGTATCCTCCAAGGCGGTGATATCGATGCTTGAAATTTGATTCAAGCTGCAATCCAGCGAAATTAAAGGCAATGATAATATTGCGTTTATATCGGTCAGAAGATTTTGCCTGCATTGCAGATGTTCCAGATTTTGTAAAGATGCCAAAGGGGCTAAACTTGTTATCTGATTGCTTCTGCAGTCCAGCCAGGTAACATTTGTAAAGTGCTGCAGGCCTGTCAGGTTCGTAATATTCGCTGCGCTTATATCGAGTTCGGTAACAGACGAAGCCTCTGCTACTTCTATTTCACCGTCGCTGTTGGTGTCGATGTTCAGCGATAAAAGTTTAGTTTTTAGATTAACATCCGGAAAATCGATAACTTGAGCTGATGTGATGCTTGAGATACTCAACAATAACAATAGTAGATTTTTTTTCATAATGTATTCTTTTGCTAACGTGACAATTAACGATTTAATTTTCAATTATCAAAATACCGGTGATGTGTTCGCGTGAAGGATGGCAGCGAAAATCCTTTTGCGTGCAGAGCGCGCGATGCACACAAAAGATTGCAGCGCACAGCCTGACCCGAAGGGGCACGCCCAAAGAATTCAGTCCATAAAAAAAGCCCCGTATTTCTACGAGGCTTTCTATATAGTGAGAATAAATTATTTCTTCTCGTTCTTCTCCATTTTGGCTTTCAAACCTGCAAGGATATCATTGTTGTCACCTAAAGTCGCAGCCGGGGCGTTTGAATTAGATGAGTTGTCATTGCTGGTTGCTGAACGCACATTCTTTTCTTCTTCCTCGCGGAAAACAGCAGTATGTGAAGCCACTACCCTTTTGAACTCCTTGTTGAATTCGATAACTTTGAATTCGGCTGATT
>CAZLWZ010000258.1:0-3396 GCA_964563275.1 uncultured Flavobacterium sp. | reverse complement strand
ACGATATCGACAACATCCACCGCATGAATTAAGGTGGCAATCGTACTGAAATTTTTATAACCGAACTCTTTCGAGACCTTTTCGGCATGTTCCTGATTCGGGTCATAAAAACCGACGAGTTCATATTTTTCAGATTGCTGTAGCAACCGCAAATGAATTTTCCCTAGATGTCCGGCTCCCAAAACCCCGATTTTTAACATATTGATCGATTTGAAACAAAAATAATACTATTTGTTGAAACCTCTAATCAATAGGCTGCTAAAGTTGGTCGTTTATTAATAGCCGAAACTTTAAATTTGCCCCGTGATTTCTTATTTTTGCCGGTAAAACCTACACATTGAAAGATACAGCCAAGCATCAGGGACTGCGTAACCAGCTAGTAAGTGTACTGCAACAAAAGGGGATAACCGATACGAATGTTTTGCAGGCGATCGCCAAGATCCCGCGGCATTTATTTCTGGATTCCGGCTTTGCCGAGTATGCCTATCAGGACAAAGCATTTCCGATAAATGCCGGGCAAACGATTTCTCAGCCCTACACTGTTGCGTTCCAGACGCAGCTGCTAGAGGTGAAGAAAGATGCTAAAATTCTTGAAATAGGGACAGGGTCGGGATATCAGACGGCAGTGCTTTGCACGATGGGAGCAAAAGTATATAGCATTGAGCGCCAAAATGAACTCTTCAAGCAAACGTCACAATTGTTGCCGAAACTTGGCATCCGCCCGAAGCACTTGTCATTTGGCGACGGATACAAAGGATTGGCAAACTACGCGCCGTATGACGGCGTAATTGTAACCGCCGGCGCACCCGAAATACCAAAGCCGTTGATGGCGCAGTTGAAGATAGGAGGAAGGCTGGTCATTCCGGTAGGTACATCACTGCAAATAATGACATTGCTGATCAGAAAATCAGAAACGCAGTTTGAAAAACATGAGTTCGGCGAGTTCCGGTTTGTCCCGCTGCTCGAAGATAAAAATTAACGCCTTCCTTTAGCAGATGCTTCCAAGACGCTCTTGAGCGATTCCATTTCCTGCATCAATTTTTGAATGGATGCCGATGAAACTTCACTATCTGTGGTTTGTTGTGCACCACGTTCATCAAGAGCTGCCTGTAAAGCGGTTACTGCAACCGGACTCTCCCCGCATAGTTGAAGTATCTTTTCTTTCAGCCATGCCACTTCAAGCTGATGTAGATCAATTGAAAGTAGTTCTGCAAGCGCAACCAACTGTACTTTGGTGGGCATTCGGGATCCGGTTTCGAATTTGCTGATCAACGCGCTGTCAATTTTGAGAACGCGCGCAACTTCTGTCGTTTTCAGGTTTTTGCTGATGCGGGCATTCTTCAGAAGGTCTTTCATCGATCAGCTTCTATATTCTTTTTTGATTCGGTCCAGGTCCCGCTTTGTGTCCTGCTCTTTCAGGGATTCGCGTTTATCGTAGGTTTTCTTTCCTTTGCAAAGGCCAATTTCGAGTTTTGCGATGCCTTTTTCGTTTGTAAACAATTTTAGCGGAATTATCGTCAGTCCCTTCGCCTGTACGCTCTTTTGCAGGCTTCGAAGTTCGCGTTTGTTCAGCAACAGTTTACGCTCGCTACGGGCAAAGTGATTAAATTGATTACCGTGGGTATATTCCTCGATCGAGGTGTTAATGGCAAAAAGCTCCCCTTTCTCATTGAACTCACAAAAACTTTCCGTGATTTGCGCTTTTCCGAGCCGTATCGATTTTATCTCGGTACCGGTCAGCACTATTCCTGCTGTATAAGTTTCGAGAATTTCATAATCGAACCGCGCGCGTTTGTTAAGGATGTTTACTGTTTTAAGCATAGGTGCAAATGTACGTTTTAATAACAGTTTTTTACAACCAGAGACCTGATTCGATTATAATTCCGGTCTCAGGATCTGGTCCGATATAAGGTCGCCTTCTGCTCGCACTATGTAAAGATTGCCGTAATCATCCTCCTCAATATCGTCATACTTTTGTTCCTCCAGCAAAGCGTTCAGCTGCTTTGGGATTGTATTGCTGTGGCCTACGAGCAGTACTGTTTTTCCCGCATGCTCCCGCAATAACTGTTTCAGATCAGTGTGTTCAGGTTTTCGCAAAATTATTTCTGATTGCCGTTCGCCTGCTATCGCTGCGCATGTTTGATAGGTCCGATTGTAGTCAGACGAATAGAAAACATCAAAGTCAACATCTGCAAAATGCTTTGCCCAACGTTGTGCCCGCAGTTTCCCATCCTCATTCAAGTCGGGGTTGTGGGAGATGGACGCTTTTTCGGCGTGGCGAATTATATATATTGTGGTAGGACTTTGTGCCGAAGCTGTGAGTACTCCGAAAAGTACCAGTATTTTCACTTTCATACGCGCGTTTTTGTAAATTTAGTGAAATGATAATTCTTACAAAATATGACCCAGCAAAAATCTAGTGATCCTTTACATGGAGTCACGCTGCAACAAATCCTGATTACTTTGGAGTCGTACTACGGCTTCGACACGCTTGGGGAACTGATTCCGATAAAGTGTTTTACAAATAACCCGGGCATAAAATCAAGTTTGGTTTTTCTGCGAAAGACGCCATGGGCGAGAGCCAAGGTAGAGCAGTTGTACATCAGGACCTTGCCGAAGCTGGATTCAGCAGCGAATATATAACGGTGTCGATAAATCTGCCATCATAATATTGATTTTCCTTCAAATGCGCTTCACGCACAAAACCACTGCGTTCCAACACGGTGGCCGATGCTACATTTTCAGGATCAATAATTGCCTCGACCGAGTGCAGGCCCATCTGCTCAAAACCATACCTCAAAACAGCTTCAATTGCCTCCGACATAATTCCCTTACAACGATGCTCACGAGCCAGCATATAACCAATTTCCGAACGATAGTCTTGCGTCATCAATTTGAAATGGCCTATAATTCCTATAAATTCAGGGTTGTCGCGAAATGAAATAGCCCAATTTATTCCTTCGTTCAGGCTGATCTTCTCATTGATCATTTCGATGTGTGTCAATGCCTCAGCCTCTTGCTCCATAATCGGGCGGGGTACAAACTTCATGGTCTCGGGATCTGATCGCAATTTATATAGTGCCGGAGCATCATCAGTACGGAGTTGACGCAAAATCAATCGCTGCGTCTCAATAATTGGAAACGGATTAAAACTTATCTGGAGCGGCATATTTTCTATAAATAAATTCCTACATCAACGACTGGAATCGTCACTTTTTAGCAAATATTATATTTTTTTTGCAACAATTCTGCTAACAAGTAACGATTTATCAAAATAAAATATTAATCTAGCAGCCCCTAATATCAAAACTTATGAGTATGACTACTACGTTTGAAACTATTGAAAAAGAGGAAATCAAATCGTTACATTTTCCTGCTGTTGATGTCCTTGAAGAT
>CAZLWZ010000257.1:0-3418 GCA_964563275.1 uncultured Flavobacterium sp. | reverse complement strand
CCTTCGCCGAAGTATCCCAGGTCACCACCTTGCTGTGCAGATGAATCATCTGAAGTGGCCATGGCTAACGCCGAGAATTCTGATGGATTTGCAAGTGCCTGAGACAGTAAGCTTTCGGCTTTTGCCCTGGCTTCTTCTTTTGTGCGTTGCTCCCGCATATTAGGAACCTGCGTTCCTTGGTAGCTGATCAAAATATGACTGGCTTTCGATTTTGCTCCTGCTTTGCGACCCAATGATCTTGAGATGCAGTAGTAGCCATTGTACACGTACGGCCCGTAAACTTCACCTTCAGGCAGGTTGAACAACTGCTCAGCGTGCGCGGTAGGAAGATCCGACTTAGCCACATACGACGAATCGTACTGTACATCAGAATTGGCATTTACGAAATCGGCAATGTTTGCAGCAGACCGGAAACCTGGCAGCGTATCGTTTCGACCTGTTTCTTTATTGTATTCAACTCGTCCGTCCAGCAATGACTCAACCTCAGCCCTTACCTGATTTTCATCTTCGGCTGATGGCTTGTCTTCAATAATAACGTATTCCAGAACTCTGTGCTCATCGGCTTTGTATTTTTTCTCGTTCTTCTTCATGAAATCGACGATTTCCTGATCGGTCACTTTTACTTCGCTATCCTTAACAGATGAGTACAGCACCGGCACAAAATCAAACGTTACTTTGTTCGCTTCCATTTCGTAGCGCAATTTGCCTTCAGCCTCAGTAGTAAAAATACCGCCTTTTACAAGCGTATTATAGATTTGAAACTTTGCGTTAAGCTCAGCTTGTTCCTCGCGGCCTGCTAACGAGGCCATCTGCTCAGGATTCGAACGGAAATATTCTTTAAATTTTGCCTCATCAAACTGGCCTTGCGCATTTTGGAACATTGGATTCTGACCGATATTCGGATCGGCTTTCAAAGTCTCTAAAATATGCTTTTCGCCTGCACGTAAACCCAGTTTCTCAAACTCGGCTGAAAGCAGTGCAATGGCAACTTCCTGTTCCCACACACGGTTGGCAGCCTGCGTTTGGGTAATTCCCTGGCCGCTCTGTTCCACATTGGCAACCTTCATCCTGAAGTCTTCAAAAGTCACGTCCTTACCGTTGATGCTTCCGATATCGTTAGAAGTCTGGCTAAACCCACCGCTATTGAAAATGTCGCCGATGATGAATGCTAATAAACAAAAACCTATCACCAGGATCAGCAAAAGGGAACGTTGTCTAATTTTAGATAAAACTGCCATTTTTATTGTTTGTTAATTTTAAATTCAGTCTGCGAAAATACAATTATCTATTTAATAACCATAAATGTCCGCTTATAATTTCGAAGATTTTTTACGATTTTTACGAAGTTAATTTCCAACCGTCATTTTAACCAATCCGATCTTTTGTCCGGTGGCTTCCTCGATCACAAAAGTGAAGTTGTCAATAACGATATGTTCGCCTGCCTGCGGGATTTCCTTGGTGTGATTTACGATGAATCCGCCGAGAGTTCCATACGAATCACTTTCAGGGATGTTGAGTTTGTATTGGTCATTCAGGTACTCGACGTCCAGTCTGGTGGAAAAAATAAATGAGCCGTCTTCTAATACTTTTTCAGAAAGTTCTTCATCAGAATCGTGTTCATCTTCAATTTCGCCAAACAGCTCCTCGACAATATCCTCGATAGTTATTATCCCCGATGTCCCGCCGTATTCATCGAGTACGACCGCAACGCTTTTCCGCTTTTTTATCAGCAACCGCATCACGTCTTTAATGAACATTGTTTCCGGAACATATTCAACCGTTATCAAACACGATTTGATGCTCTTTGGGTTTCTGAAAAGTTCGAACGAATGCACGTACCCCAGGATGTCATCAAACGAATTTTGATAGACAAGTATTTTTGAATAGCCAGTTTCCACGAATTTATCGCGCAAATCCGCAACTGTATCGAAAATTTCCACTGCCGAAATTTCGGTTCGGGGTGTCATGATGTCGCGCGCCTTGACGCCCGAGAACTCCAGCGCGTTCTGGAAGATCTGTATTTCGGAGTCTACTTCCTGCTGATCTTCAATCGTGCTCATCTGTTCGCTGATATAATTTCCCAGCTCCACTTTGCTGAAAAAAAGCTGCACCGGATCGGCACCGGTCTTGAAAAACCGCTTAAGCAGAAGATCGGACAGCCACATTATGAAGGTCGAGATGTAGTAGAATATCTTGTAAAACAAGTATGCCGGCAGCGCGAAAACTTTGATTAGCGTGTTGGCGTAAATTTGAAAGAAAACTTTGGGAAGAAATTCGGCCGTAATCAGAATAAGCACCGCCGCAATAGCGGTCTGAATCAAAATCGTGCTCCAGAACGAATATTCATAACCGCCCCACCGGAGCCAATTGAGGACAAGGCCGCTCATCAGAAAGCCGTACACTACAAGTGCGATATTGTTGCCTACAAGCATCGCGGCAATGAACTTCGACGGTTTTTGTGTGAGTTTGGTCAGGATGCGGGAGATAAAGGCGTCCTGTTTTTTCTCGATCTCGAGATAGATTTTATTGGATGAGATGAAAGCAATTTCCATCCCGGAAAAAAATGCAGAGAGTAGCAAACACAATATGATGATGCCGAACTCCATCTACTCCTTCGACTGTTTGTCGCGGTCGTAATTGTCGAATCGTTTCGCGAACCTTCTTCTGAAAAAGAAAATCAGTAGCGTTACGCCACCCAGGACAAGGCTGAACCATGCGTTTTCTTCCTGGCGGTTGTATTTGGTAATTCCGTCGTATATAAAAAAACAGGCGGCCAACAGGTAAACGTATTGTGTATATTTAAGGTAATTCATAGCTAATGTTATTCCGACTGGTCGATTTCGCCTGTCATTCGTTGCGAGTTTACAATATTAAAATCCTTGCTGAAGTCGATCCCTTCACCAAAAGAGACCCCTTTAGGGTCAGTAAATTTAAACTTTTTTTCAGTATAAAACCATTCATTTTTCTGGTCATAATAAAGTTGCGGCGTTTCCATCAACTGTCCGGCATCGTTCGAAATCCGTACATTACCCTGCAAATCGATAATGTCTGTCTGCTTATAACGCACCGCATAATCGGCCTTAACATAGGTTTTGTGCCCTTTGTTGTCGAAAAACGTCGCATCGATGCCTTTGGGAAATTCGGTGAAGGGATATTCTACGGTGCCGTATTCCAGCATTTTCGGACTGATTAGAATTGATGTAATTCTGCCTGAATCGGTATATTTTAAATTGAAGTTATCGGCCTCACCACTCGGACTAAATTCCGAGAAACCCATTTTTTGAACATCTTTAAAAGTACTCTCGCACCCTGAAATCATGGTAAGCATCAGCACGAGGACGGCACAAAAGCAGATTTTTTTATGACAGTTTACCATGTTCAGTTTTTAGGAACTACAACGGACTCATTTATCCAGCAC
>CAZLWZ010000256.1:0-3426 GCA_964563275.1 uncultured Flavobacterium sp. | reverse complement strand
TAGTAAATTTTAGATACCGAAATCTTTTATTTATAAACATTTTTATGTCGATAATCACACTGACGACCGACTACGGTCTGAAAGATCATTTCGTTGGCGCGTTGAAAGGAAAAATCCTGTCGGAGTACGCCGATGCTACGATTGTCGACATTTCGCACAATATCGATCCGTTTAATACCGCTGAGGCAAGCTATATTGTTGGCGCGGCTTACAAAAGCTTTCCGGCGGGAACTGTACATCTAATTGGCGTCGATGCGGAAAGAAACAAAGAAAACCAGCATATCGCAATACAGTGGAATGGGCATTATTTTATTTGTGCCGATAACGGAATCCTGGGCATGCTGACTCAGAAGTTCGTAGCACAAAAAATGGTCGCCATCAACATTCATGACCGATTACCAAACGACGCGACTGACCTCGACGTTTTTATTACGGTGGCTGCGCATCTTGCAAAAGGCGGTTCGCTGAACGTCGTAGGCAGGGAAATAAACTCTATTAAAGAGGTTACTGAGATGCAGCCGGTTATCGCTGACGATAAATCATTCATCAGAGGGTTTGTCGTGTATATCGATCATATCGGCAACCTTGTAACAAACATAACGAAAACGATGTTCCTTGATACTGCCAAAGGAAGGCGGTATGAAATTAAATTAAACGAACGGTTTAAACCCACGGCCCGGACCAACATTAAAAACATTTGGTCAAAATATTCGGACGTTGCCACCTCCGACAAGTATCCGCTAAAATACTATGAAGGTGAAAAACTGGCTCTGTTTAATGAAGCAGGATTCCTCGAAATTGCGATTTATAGAAGCAACCCTTTTACCGTAGGTACTGCAGCCGGGTTGCTAGGCATCGGTTACCGTGATCCGATTACCATTAACTTCCTTTAAGATATGATTGTCCGAATTGTAAAAATGAGTTTTAATCCCGAGCAGGTTCCCCAGTTTCTGGATAATTTCGAACTTGTGAAAAGCAAAATACGAAACAGTCCCGGGAACCGTTTATTAGAACTGTACCGGGATAAGCAAAGTCCGGAGGTATTTTTCACCTACAGCTATTGGGAAACTGAACAGGATCTTGAAGCGTACCGTCGCTCTGATCTCTTCAAAGAAGTATGGAGTTATACAAAGAAACTGTTTAACGCTAAACCCGAAGCATGGAGTGTAGATACGATCGTTTCATTAAAATAAGGCCAGACAAATGAAAGCAATATTACTTCGTGAAATAAAAACGTTCTTCGGCTCCCCGATAGGATATCTTGTAATTGCGGTTTTTTTGCTGCTCAACGGACTTTTCCTGTGGGTGTTCGATGGTGATTACAATATGCTGCAAAGCGGCTTTGCCGACATGACCCCATTTTTCACACTGGCTCCGTGGATATTAATTTTCCTGATTCCTGCTGTTACAATGCGGACATTTTCGGATGAAAAAAAGCAAGGCACACTTGAATTATTGCTCACCAAGCCAATGTCGGTGTGGCAAATCGTAAACGGGAAATTCGTCGGCGCATTTATACTTATCATAATTGCTTTATTGCCTACGCTTATTTACGTATACGTTCTGTCGGAGCTTGGAATGCCGCAAGGCAACATCGATATGGGCAGCACCATCGGATCCTATTTTGGCTTATTGTTCCTTGTAGCTGCTTATACTGCAATTGGCATTTTTACATCGGCAATTTCAGAAAACCAAATAGTTGCATTTATTTTAGCGGTTGTAATATCGTTTTTTCTTTATTTCGGCATAGAAAACCTTTCCCGATATGCCGGTGGTCTTAGTACTATAGTTGCAACCCTTGGAATGGATGTGCATTTCCGAAGCATGAGCCGTGGCGTCATCGATACGCGCGATGTCATTTATTTCGTCAGTATTACCATAATTTTTCTCGCTATTACAGTTTTTAAATTAAAAACCATAAAAGAATAATGACTACGGCGGCTAAAAAAAATCGGAAATCTTTGATGATGATTGTCATTATACTGATAGTTGTCAATTTCGCCGCATCGCGGATATTTATGCGCTTTGATTTAACCAGCGATAAAAGGTATACATTATCTACTACCTCACTTGACATTGTTAACAATATCAGCGAACCTTTATATGTTGACGTATTTCTGGAAGGCGAATTTCCCGGAGAGTTTAAAAAATTACAGACTGAAACTCAGCAGCTGCTTGAGGAATTCAGGGCTTATAACTCAAATGTAGTCTTTCAGT
Organism: uncultured Flavobacterium sp.; assembly: GCA_964563275.1. Lineage (GTDB taxonomy): Bacteria > Bacteroidota > Bacteroidia > Flavobacteriales > Flavobacteriaceae > Flavobacterium. Next base: position 1,209 of record CAZLWZ010000256.1, on the reverse strand, counting down.
TCGTCAATCCGCTTGAAAATGATGAAGAGCGTGACGCTATTTTGGATTCGTTTCTCCAGCGCGGCCTGACTCCTGTAAATGTTACACTTGAGGATAAAGGAAAACAGACACAGGAAATTGTATTTCCATGGGCAATTGCAACCTACGGTGAGCGAAGCGTCAAGATCCCACTGCTGAAGAACACGCTGAATGCTTCTACCGCCGAAAAGGTTGTGAGTTCAGTGCAGCATCTGGAATATGCTTTTGCCAACGGATTCAATACCATTACCAAAGACAAAGAAAAGAAGATTGCCGTAATTAAAGGAAACGGTGAACTACACGATCTCCTAATGGCCGATTTCATCCGCAGCGTCCGCGAGAATTATTTCATCGGCACTTTTACACTTGATTCAGTTACGGTAAAACCCACTGAAAGTCTGTCGTATCTCCAGAAATACGATATGGCCATCATTGCAAAGCCTACCGAAGCTTTTACCGATGAAGAAAAACTTGTACTGGATCAGTTTATAATGAACGGCGGTAAAACGATGTGGCTCATCGATCAGGTCTCAATTGAAATGGATAGTTTGTATAATGAAAGCGGCACCACACTCGCCTACCCACGGGATTTAAACCTTAACGACCTGTTTTTTAAATACGGGTTCAGGATTAACCCCGTGCTGATAAAAGACGTTATGGCCACTCCGATAGCATTGGCAACCGGCGAAATGGGAAGTGCGACCCAGTATACCCAGTTTCCCTGGTTCTATTCGCCATGGGTTTATCCGACAGGGACACACCCGATAGTAAACAATATCGACGGTCTAAAATTTGAATTTGCCAATGCAATCGACACATTGCGCAATGGAATACAAAAGACAATACTTCTTCAGTCATCACTATATTCGCGGCCGATTGGGACTCCTGTCGAGGTTTCTCTGGAGATGGTTCAGGACCGACCTGAGCAGACGGAATTCGCGAAAGGCGGGAATATTCCGCTCGCAGTTTTACTTGAAGGAAATTTCAGATCGGTTTACGAGAACCGCGTCCTGCCATTTGCCGAAAAGTCCTTTAAAAGCGGCAGCGCGATGAATAAAATGATTGTCATTGCCGATGGCGACCTTATCCGCAACCAACTCGACAAAGATTTTCAGCCGCTGGAATTGGGGTACGACAAATGGACCAATAAATTATATGGAAACAAAGAATTTTTAATGAATTCGCTGAATT
>CAZLWZ010000255.1:0-3435 GCA_964563275.1 uncultured Flavobacterium sp. | reverse complement strand
CCGCTTTTTGTGTCGCTTTTACGGTCGCTTTTTGTTCAGTATCGCTTGTTTTGGCCGATTTTTTCTTCTTGACCGCGCCGTCGAGTACTTCTATAAAAATAAAGCGGTCGCAGGCGGCGATGAATGGTTTTGGCGTTTTTTTCTCACCGATTCCTATCACCTTCATCCCCGATTCCCGCAGTCTTACTGCCAGACGGGTAAAATCGCTGTCGCTTGAAACGATACAAAACCCATCAACCTTCTCGGAATAAAGCAGGTCCATTGCGTCGATGATCATCGCCGAATCTGACGAATTCTTGCCAAACGTATAACTATATTGCTGTACAGGTGTAATCGCATGCTCGAGCAAAACGTTTTTCCACCCGCCGGAGTTCGGACGCGTCCAGTCGGCATAAATGCGTTTTGTAGTCGGAGTCCCATACTTCGCAATTTCTTCCATCATTCCTTTCACGTTGCTGTAAGGAACATTATCCGCGTCAATAAGCACGGCAAGTTTGAGTTCTACGGCGTTTGGCATAAAAACTATTTTGGCCAAAGATACTATTTTAATCGATTTGTTAAAAATCCGCCAGGCGCTGGCTCAAGTGGTTCCGAAGGTGCTGCATATAAAAATAAAATGGATTTCAATATTGCGGTACGGTATAAATAATTATTTTTGCCACGCATTTCGAAAAACTTCCGAAACAGCAAATACTGCAGCATTAGATTATTATGGTAAGAGATTTATTCGATAGAATTCAGAATAATAAAGGCCCTTTGGGCAAATGGGCATCACAAGCCGAAGGTTATTATGTATTTCCAAAACTCGAAGGCGAACTTGGGCCGCGGATGAAGTTTCACGGTAAGGAAATCCTGAACTGGAGCATCAACGATTACCTCGGGCTCGCGAATCATCCGGAGGTCAGGAAAGCCGATAGCGATGCAGCGATTCAATACGGAGCCGCCTATCCAATGGGTGCCCGGATGATGAGCGGTCAGACCGATGCGCACGAGCAGCTTGAAAGGGAATTGGCTGATTTTGTGATGAAGGAATCGTGTTATTTGCTGAATTTCGGTTATCAGGGCATGGTCTCGATCATCGATGCCTTGGTGACCAAAAACGATATTATAGTGTATGATGTTGATTCGCATGCATGCATAATTGATGGTGTCCGGCTTCACGTCGGGAAGCGTTTTACCTATAAGCACAACGACCTTGAAAGCATGGAAAAGAACCTTCAACGTGCCACGAAAATGGCCGAAGAAACCGGTGGCGGGATTCTTTTCATAACCGAAGGTGTTTTCGGCATGCGCGGTCAGCAAGGCAAACTCAAAGAAATTGTGGCGATGAAGCAGAAGTACAATTTCCGCCTTCTGGTCGATGATGCTCACGGGTTTGGTACGTTGGGAAAAACAGGTGCCGGAGCAGGCGAGGAGCAGGGCGTGCAGGAAGATATTGACGTGTACTTTTCTACATTTGCAAAATCGATGGCCAATATCGGCGCATTTGTCGCGGCCGATAAATCAATTATTGATTACCTTAAATATAATCTTCGGTCGCAGATGTTTGCCAAGTCCCTACCGATGATACAAACGGTGGGTTCATTGAAGCGCTTGCAGATGCTTCGGTCAATGCCCGAACTGAAGCAGAAATTATGGGAGAATGTCAATGCGCTGCAAAACGGATTGAAGCAACGAGGCTTTAATATCGGCGACACCAACACTTGTGTGACGCCTGTTTATCTGAAAGGAAGCGTTCCTGAAGCAATGATGCTCGTAAACGACTTGCGCGAGAATTACCACATCTTCTTATCGATTGTTATTTATCCTGTAATTCCAAAAGGTATTATACTGTTGAGGATGATCCCGACGGCATCACACACAATGGACGACATAAATCAGACATTGGAAGCTTTTGAAGCAGTACGTGAGAAATTGGAAAACGGTACGTATGCCGCTTACGCAGCAGAACGAACGGTCGATGTTACTGATGAAAAGTAATTAATCCGACTATAAATAAACGCTTCATCTGGAAGCGTTTTTTGTTTAGGACAGATTTTTTCGGTACGTGCAGCGCTTTTTGTGAATGACCGGATCGAAATGTTTCCACAAATTGTGTATCGCATTATTTTCGTCCAGTTCGGGTGTGCGGATGCAGGTTTGAACGCCTCTTTCAGTGAAGGACTTGTAATATTCGTTAAAAATAATTGCTGTTACGCCTTTGTTCTGATACTCGGGGTCGATGCCAATCAGGTAAAAAATAACGTCTTTGCTCTTTTTCTTCGCCCGTAGTAAATGCCACCAGCCAAACGGGAACAGACGTCCGTTCGCTTTTTTCAGTGCTTCCGAATACGACGGCATCACAATGCTGAACGCAATGACTTTTCCGTCCTTATCTTCGATGAACTTAATATACTCGGGGTTGATCAGGTTTATATATTTCTTTTTGAAGTAATCCTTCTGGATGTCGGTCACCGCGACGAATGACGCCAACGATGCGTATGAATGATTGAACAAATCAAACATTTTATCGATGTACGGCAGCACTTCGCTGGTCTTTCTGAAATTGATTTCCTTTAAACCGTAGCGCCGCTTAATGAATTCGTTCGCTTTCGCAAACATTTCAATTTTTACGTTTGCGAAAGGAAAAATACTTTCGATATATTCCTTCTCTTTTACGAAGCCCAACTGCTCGAAATGATGTATGTAGTATTCGTAATTGTACCAGGTGATCATCGTGCCAACTTGGTCGAAACCTTCCGTAAGCACACCTACCTTGTCAAGATTTGAAAAACCCATTGGTCCTTCAACATGGTCGAGGCCGTTTTTTTTGCCAAGGTCATATACCTTCTGAAGTAGTGCTTTTGTCACTTCAATATCATCAACAACATCAAACCAGCCAAAGCGCACCTTTTTCTTGTCCTGTTGCTTAACTTCGGTCCAATTTATAATAGCTGCAATTTTTCCGACGATTCTCCCGTCGCGCCATGCCAGGTAAAAATACGCTTCGGCAGTTTCAAAAACCGGATTGATTTTTTTGTCAAACGATTCCAGCTCGTCGTTGATCAGCGGTGGGATCCAATACGGATTGTCTTTATATAAGCTAAAGGAAAATTTAATGAACTGGGTAAGTTCCTTTTTTGTCTTTGCTTCGGTTATTGAAATCATTCGCAGAATTTATTCGGTCTCGACGCCATCTTTACGTTTTTTCTCTTCCTTGGGTTTGTCGCCTTCTTGTTTTCCATCGTCCGATGGGAGAATTGACGGCATGTAATCTTTATCGAAGCGCCATGAAAACCCTATAGACGCTGTCATTATAGAAGGTGTGTTTTTGGTGCTGAAACCAACTGACGCATCCAATTGGAAATTCTCGGCCAGTAAATACGCAGCGCCGCCCCGGAAGATAAAGTCGCTGTAGTAGTCGCTTTTTATCCCGTGGTTTTCAATAAACGCCGA
>CAZLWZ010000254.1:0-3446 GCA_964563275.1 uncultured Flavobacterium sp. | reverse complement strand
GGAATTACGTGAATGTCAACGCGCATGAATTGGCGCACCAGTGGTTTGGCAATATGGTCACTGCAAAATCGGGGAAACATCATTGGCTTCAGGAAGGTTTCGCGACTTATTATGCGCTTTTGGCCGAAAGGGAAGTTTTTGGCGATGATTATTTTCATTGGAAACTATACGAAATGGCCGAGAACCTGCAGCAGGCGGCCGCCAGTGATACGATCCCGATTCTGGATCCGAAGGCGAGTTCGCTGACATTTTATCAAAAAGGGGCGTGGGCGCTGCATGTTTTGCGAAGTGAGGTTGGCGAGGAAAAGTTCCGACACGCGGTACGAGCCTATTTGCAGAAGTACCAATTTAAAAATGTGGACACCGACGAGTTTTTGGCAGAAATAAGAAAGGTATCCTCTTTTGATGTTGCAAAATATCGGAAAGAATGGCTTGAGGCGCCGGGATTCAGGGTGACAGAGGCGATTAAGCATTTATCTGCAAATAATTTCATGACCCAGTATTTTGGTTTGCTCGACCAGGCAGATGTACCGTTAAAGAAAAAACAGCCGTTATTCAACGACATACTTGGCAGCGAGGCCTATCATCCGCTAAGGGAAGAGGTGATTTTTCAAACACAGCAATTCGATTTTGACCAAAAGGAGTCGCTGTTACAGATGGCGATGCGATCGGGGAATTACAAAGTGCGTCAGGCGGTCGCGAAGACGCTGAATCCGGTGCCGGAAAATTTCAGAGCAGAGTACGAAACGCTTCTTGACGATCAGTCCTATATTACGCAGGAGATTGCGCTGAATGTTTTGTGGTCGCAGTTTGAGCAGCATCGAATCCGGTATCTTGACAAGATGCGCACGCGTGTTGGGATGAATGACAAAAACATCAGGATTCTATGGCTCACGATGGCGCTGATTACGCCTGATTACAAAAACGGGGAAAAAGCCGCATACTATGACGAGCTGCTGGCATACACAAAGGCGCCATTTGAAAGCGCTGTACGAATGAATGCGATGGAGTCGCTTTTATTTATCAATAAGAATGATACGAACGTATTAACCAGCGTCGTACAGGCAACGGTCCACCATAAATGGCAGCTTACAAGATATGCGCGCGATAAGATCAGGGAGTTGATTAAAAGCCCGGCGCACAGAACTTTCTATAATGAATTATTACCGACTTTGGGCGCAGCTGAAAAAGCGCAACTTCAGCGATTGTTGCAGTAAAAAGATTACTCCTTGACAATGAAAATATCTTTATAAATAAAAAGCCGCGGAAAGACCACGGCTTTTTATTTTTGCAGTAAAGAATTAACTACTTCTTTATCAGTTTAGTTGTTTTGGCCACGTCGCCTGAAACGGCTGTAACGAGATAGACACCGGCGCTTAGATTGCTTACATCGACGGCCGTTTCCTGCGAGTTAACGTTTTTGGCAAGAACAAGCTGTCCGTACAGCGTGAATATTTCAACAGAACTAATTTCTTCTGAATTTTGAATGTGCAGTCGGGAATGCACCGGATTCGGATACATTGCAAATTCAGTAAAGTGCTGATCGGATGCGGAAAGCGGATTGTTTACGGTAATAGCCAACATACCGCTGGTACAATCACCATCAGTCTGACTTACATAATAGGTTGTGTTATACGTAAGTACAGTCGTATCGGGAATAGGATTTAATCCGTCAGCATCTGAATACCATGCCAGTCCGGTTCCTGTAACATCAAGATCGGCTAATGTCTCACCTTCCGAAAATTCCTGTTCTGAATCGCCAACAGGTGCATCTGGAGTCGGCAATACTGTCACTACTACTTCTTCACGATCGGAAGCACAGGTAAAAATTGGTGAAAAATTCCAATTATATAAGAAATAATAAACTCCGGGGTTAGAAGTATTTGAATTGTTGATCGTACCCTGCGTAATCGATCCGACGCTGCCTATGGGGAATGGAAACGTATTCCCGGTAGTACCCAAATCCCGAATCATCGCCGGGTTGCTGACCACAACAAGACGGTAGCCGTTCCCTTGCGGAATCGTCAAATTAAGAGGTAATGAATATTGCACCGGATTCGAGCCTGTTCCTCCCGCAGGAACCTGCACTGATACGGTTTCGAGCACATTAAAAGAGCTGTCTTTTAAATCAATCACAACGGTTCCGGGACTTCCCGAAGACAAGAAAACATCGACCGAATTCAATAGAAAATCCTGTGTCGCATTAAAGACCAATCCCCATGGGCCGGTACTGGAATTTACTGATGATCCGCTGGTTCCCGTTGGCGACAATTTACCGCCGCCGCTCTGCGCAGGACCGATAAATATATCCTGGGCCTCTACCCAAAATGATGAAGAAGTGGTTAAAGAATTGGATTCAAACGGGCTTCCGGTACCAACTGGCGTAGTGGAAGTGGCGCTTTCATACCAATAAATCGTACCCGCAGTTGTAGTTGCGGTCAATGTTGCCGCTGATCCGCTACAAACAGGGTCGGGATCTACAGCGTCTGTAATTTCAGGCTCCGTACATTGCGAAAAACCGATTGCACCATGGAATAATGCAACCACGATCAGGTAGAATTTTTTCATATTTAGAGAATTAATGATTAGTTCCCTAAAGTACTGATTTTAAATAAACAGCGTAAAATAAAAACAAAAAAATTACAGCAGCTCTTTTACTTCATTTTTTAAATAAGATAAAGCGGCACTGCTGGGAGACGCCTTTTCGAAAAGCGTACTAAGGATGCTCTGGCGCATTGCATCAGCATCGGATATTCCCGCATCAATTGATGCTTTTCTGATCATTTGAATCGTCGAATTTTTTGCCGTAGCAATGATGCTCCAGCATTGATCCGACATATAGATTTGCTGTGTCAGGTTGTGTTCGAATTCCTGATCTATTTGTGCGATCACGTAGTTTGCGTAATCGGCTTTATCGGATGAAATAGGCGAGATGCGGGTCAGCAGTTTTCCAGGTTCGATTCGTTCCAGGAACAAAGTCATCCGCTCATAGGCCTGCAGCCGCAACGGAAGTGCATCCTTTTGGTTTTCTTTCCGGAGCAGAAAATGCCGGCGACGCTCTTCATTTTGGGTGAACATCTGGAAAAAATAATAAGCAACGCCGCCTGTTATAAGAGCGGGCAAAACATAAAACAATAGCTCAAGCATTTTGGTATTCATCGTATGTGTTTTTTGCAAAAGTAGCGAATTAGCATTGAATTTGTGCGAGTACGTGTTATGTTATGCCCAAATCAGCGCTCCGTTTTACAAGTGGCCCGTTGGACTTGAAATATGACCGACGATAAAATTGGGAATAATTCTTCGGGCGGAAATGTGTATTTTTGGGCATTCAAAATTACTATGCAGAAATATATCAGCCAATTAAACGATGCGCAGCAAAAGCCCGTGCTTCAAAAGGATGGACCGATGATAATTATTGCCGGCGCAGGTTCGGGAAAGACCCGTGT
>CAZLWZ010000253.1:0-3470 GCA_964563275.1 uncultured Flavobacterium sp. | reverse complement strand
AAGCTTAAAAATACTTTTTTCATCTTTTTAATTGTAAAAGGTTAATTATTAATTCGAGGCAAAGATATACATTTTTTGATTCTGTAATTTTTTTTCAATTTTTTTTTCAAAAAATAATATTCGTCACCATATATAAACGCTCACTGGCGTAATCACTTTATAATGAATCTGCTAACATCGGTGAGAACGCACATAAATTATCAATTATTTCTTTTTAGCGGGCTTTTTCTTCGGGTGAACCAACTTCAATTCGTTGATTATATTCTGGGCGCCCGCATATTTATCGATGATGAACAAAACATATCGGATGTCAACCATAATATTCCTTGAGATTGCCGGGTCGTAATAAATATCGCTCATTGTACCTTCCCAGACGCGGTCGAAATTTAACCCGATCAGATTGCCGTGCGCATCGATTGCAGGACTGCCGGAATTGCCGCCCGTGGTATGATTTGTCCCGATGAAATTTACCGGCATTTTGCCGTTTTCGGCATATTGGCCGTAGTCTTTATTTTTATACAATGAAATCAGTTTCTCAGGAACGTCAAACTCATAGTCGCCGGGAACATACTTTTCCATCACGCCCTCCAGGTACGTCACCGGAAGATACTCCACAGCGTCACGTGGCGAATAGCCGGCAACTTTCCCGTAGGTCACACGTAATGTACTATTGGCATCCGGAAAAATTCGCGCGTCTTTATTCAGTTCAAGTTGCGCTTTCATGTAATCCCGTTGCAATGCCGAAATCTTCGTATTTAGTTCTTCATATTTTGGCGCAACGTTATCAAAGTAGGCATCAGCCATATCGCGGATTACCTTCATGCCAGGGTCATTCTGCAATTTCGCAATCACAGCCGAAGCATCACCCGCCAAAAGATCTTTTAGTCCTTCATAGCTCGTCAGTTTGGATTTATCGTACACTTGTGATGTGATCGCCTCTGCATCGATATTTTTGAGAGAGGCCGGTAAAAATTGCTGAGGCGCCTTACGCGAATAGAGATCAATTAACTGTTCAAAGACTCGGGCGTCCACTTCCTTATTAAAGTTTTTATAAAAACCCGACATGTCGTTGATCAAATTGCTTTTGCGGTCATTGAACGATTGTTCTCCTCTTGTCCTATATACCTGTTCGAGTTGATATACACGGAATGCCGCCGTAAGCAGTTCGGTATTGCGCAATGCGACTTCAAGGAAATAGTCACGGCTGACAGAATAAGGCGTTATTTCGGTATAGTGTTTTTCAAAGTCGGATAAAATATGGCCATATTCAGCTTGTTTGTTGGCTTTGATGACTTTTTGCTGAAAAGCTTTTTCTTCATTGCGTTTGATTCCGATTGCATTCGATTTTTTTATACCCTGCGTTTCGCCGATCCATTTCTTCCAGTAATTTGCCACACTGGCATATTTTGAAGCATACTGAATCTTAATGGCAGGATCTGCTCGCATAAATGCATCCTGTACTTTTAGTGCCGCATCGCGAATTTCAATCCGTGCCGGATTCAAATCATTGACGATTTGCTCGACTGCAACTGCCGGAAGATATTCTGAAGTACGTCCCGGATAACCAAATACCAATGTAAAATCGTCCTGAGCAACGCCATCAAGCGAGATTGGAAGAAAGTGCTTTGGTGTATATGGCACGTTGTCCTTCGAATATTCTGCAGGCCTGTTGTTTTTGTCGGCATAAATCCTAAACAATGCAAAATCGCCGGTGTGCCGCGGCCAAACCCAGTTATCGGTATCAGATCCAAATTTTCCAACCGATGACGGCGGAGCACCTACAAGCCGGATGTCTTTGTACGTTTCGGTTACAAACAACATATACTGATTTCCTTCGTAAAATGTGCGGATTTTATTTTCCTGCCACGATTCCTTAGGGAAGGATGTATTCAGCGCACTGATATTCTGCTCGATCCTTTTGCTTTTTTCATCCTCGGTTCCAAGGTTTGCCGTTCCTTCCAGTACGCGGTCGGTCACATCTTCGATCTTGATTATAAAAGTTACCTCGAGGTTTCTATTGGGAAGTTCGTCTTCCATTTTCATCGCCCAAAAACCATTGGTCAAATAATCGTCTTCAACAGTCGAATGACTCTGAATTTGGCTGTAACCGCAGTGATGGTTCGTTAACAGTAGCCCTTTAGCCGAAATCACTTCCGAAGTACATCCACCGTTAAAATGCGGAACGGCATCTTTTAAACTCGATTTATTGACGCTGTAAATGTCCTCGGCCGACATTTTCATGCCCAAATTTTTCATTTCCTTTTCATTCATCCCTTTTAAAAGTGAGGGGATCCACATACCGCCTTGTTGCGAATGTGCCTGAATGACAAATAGTAAAAGAAATAATTGTAAGAATCTCATAGTAATTATTTTTGTGATTTCTGAATATTTGATAAGCAGCCGCAATATACGATTTCCGACTATTTTATTTAGGACTTTATGGCGTTTGAAATCGGTTTAACAATCATTTAAGCGTTCCCGAATATTTTCCGGATGATTGTGTTTGTCGCATTTTTATTCATTTGAACGAACGTCGCACAAATACTTCCTTTCTCATGTCGGATGTCCGGGTTCGCGATCAGTGTATTCATTGCCTCATCAAGTGATTTCTGATCTGATATACTGATGCATCCGCCCATATTCACCAGTGCGGTTGCTTCCGCAAAATGCGAATAATTTGGACCGATGACAATCGGAATTCCGAAAGTAGCCGGTTCAAGGATATTATGAACACCGGGATTCCCGAAACCGCCCCCAACATACGCAACGTCGGCATAGCTGTAGATTTTGGTCAATATTCCGATTGTATCGATGATAAATACGTCATATTCCCCTATGTTTTTCGCTTCTTTTTCTGAAAACAAAACCACTTTCTTTTTTAGCGAGTGGCGCAGTTGGGCGATTTGATCCGGTTTGATATTATGCGGTGCGATGATAAACTTGACATCATGAGCAGAATTATTGATAAAATCGACGAGGAGCGTTTCATCTTTCGGCCACGAGCTGCCAACAACGACGCTCAATTTCCCATTTAAAAATTCCTCAATGAACGGAAGCGAATTGTTTTTTTCGAGAATTGCGGCAACACGATCAAAACGGGTGTCGCCAGAAACCGTGACGTTTGTCAAGTTGAGTCGGCGCAGCAACTCTTTCGACAAGTCGTTCTGAACAAAAAAATGCTCAAACGATCGCAACGCTTTTCGATAGAAACCGCCGTACAATTTAAAAAACGGCTGATTTTTCCTTAAAATCCCCGAAATCAAACACGTCCGGATCTTGCGCTTCCGAAGCTCATTCAGGTAATTCGGCCAATATTCATATTTGATGAAAAATACCATTTCAGGATGAATGGCATTCAAAAATTTCTCCGCATTTCTTTTTGTGTCAAGCGGAAGATAAACTGTCACATCGGCAACAGCGTTGTTCTTCCTGACCTCATAACCCGATGGCGAAAAGAATGTCAGTACGAT
>CAZLWZ010000252.1:0-3485 GCA_964563275.1 uncultured Flavobacterium sp. | reverse complement strand
TTTCGTAATACTGTGGTGACAAGAAAGTTATGACTGGTTCGAAGATAATAAAAATGGGAGCTTCTAGCTCCCTTTAGTTATACTGTTTAATGTAGTTCATGCAATGCCGTAATTCCGGTTTTTCAACCGTAAAATTCAGAAGCCATTCGGCTAGTTTCTCAATTTCATAAGGCATTAGGATTTTTAGTGCTTTTTCCAATTCTTTGCAGAAAAGTAGAGGGTCGAAACTTACTCTTTCGAGTATTGTCTTAGTGTAAGCAAACATGGTTCTTTTCATAATTATGTAATATTTACATCATTGTGTATAAAAGATATCCAAATATACGTAAAATCGTTTACGAAAAACAGACTCTAATTGTTAAATACGACACCTTAATGAGGCGCCGCTTTAAATCCGCGAAACATCTCGCGCTTTCCCGGAGGCCCAGGTAATTTTTCTACTGTGAATCCCACTTCTAACATACTGCGTTTCACGACACCGCGCGCCGCATAGGTCACCAAAGCTCCTGATGGTTTTAACGCTTTGTGCATCCGTCTGAAAATATCGGTGCTCCACAATTCAGGCTGTACGTCATAACCAAACGCATCAAAATAAATCAGGTCATACTTTTCGAGATCATCTATCTGCTGAAAGAGTTGTTTCCGTTTAATGAGCGTAAAATGCTCATTAAGCGCGGCAGGCTGTTCCCAAGCGACTTCATGCAAATATTTAAAGATATCCGCGTCTTTGCCGGCGCTTAGTTGCTCAGAAAAGTTCATTGCAGCAATTTCATCTTCAGTTATAGGAAATGCCTCTACACCGGTGTAGTTAATTTTCTGATTTTTTTCACTCGAAGCAAGAAAAGTGACGAAGGCATTAAGACCGGTGCCGAAGCCAATTTCCATAATAGCAACCTCACCGGAGAATAAATTCAGTCCGTTTTTAATAAACACATGCATCGCTTCCTGAATGGCGCCGTGGCGAGAATGGTAAGATTCATTCCAGTCGCTGATGTGAATCGTGGTGGAGCCGTCGTTGGTAGTTAAAATTTCCCTCTTCAAAACTATTCTATATATAGTTTCTTGATCCGCGGGATGGGGCCGCCGCATTTTACCTGGTGGCATTCAATACAGGCTCTGACGCCTTCATTAAAATGCGATTTGGCATTACCCGGATCTTCGTAGATCAGTTTTTGCGCATTTATGAACTTTAATGCCTGTTCTTTGAAAAACGCATCATTTTCTGTATCGTCAGTCATAGCGGCCCTATGTATCTCCATGAAGTGATTCGGAAATTCTCCGATAGTATCGCCGGCAATAATTCGCTCCTTCAGCCTCTGATTGTCGACATACATCTGCTCCATCAGCAAAGACATTTCAGACATGGTGTACATCTCGAACTCCTTCCCCTGCCCTTCCCGCACCGGGACTTCATCGGCTGCTTTTTCTTCTCTGTCATTGCAGGAGAAAAACAGAAAGCAAAGGAAAGTTATGGGAATGAGTTTCTTCATTACTTCTGTATTAGGACACCGTCGGCCTGAAACGCATACGTCACTTTTGGCTCCTTTATTTTGTCGATTGCATCTTGTGCTTCACCGCCGTCTTTTGCGTAGTGTTTCTGTTCATCGACAGAAATGACATCGACAAAAGCCCGGCCGCTTACGATCGCTTCCGAATTATCAGCATTTAACGGGACAAAAAAACCATAATCTTTAAATCGAACAAACGATTCACTCCCTGCTAAATCCATCTTCATCCAACAGCCTTTCTTTTTGCAGACGTCTGTTATGGTGGACTTAAATTTTACGGCAATAGTATCGCCTTTTTTAAGTGTGCTGTATTTTTTAAGCATTTGCTCTTTCGAAAGTGCATTTGCAGCTTCAAAACTTTGACCAAACGACGCATATTGCACCTCTATAGCCTTATCTTTAGGTGATGATACTTCGATGGTTTTGTGCTCTGACTGATCAACGTTTAAATCACTTTCAGTTTGTACAACAGTGTCTCTTGAAGTACTGTCAACAGGTGTTTCTATCACCGGATCAGGAGCCGTTTCGTGCTTCTCTTCTTTGCAACCGATCAGTGTGATACACAACGCCAAAATTATCAGGTTTTTCATAATGCTGTCATTTTCAAATTAAATAGTAGCGCAAAAATACAAGAAATTCTTTGCACAGCAGCAAAATGTTCAGATATGCCACACCGGCCTCCTCACGGATAAAAAATAGGTTCATCAATAATCGGCCAGACTCAGCAGCACTTTTACTTTTTTTGCTAATTTAGCTATAGGATATCGCTGCTTTTGCTTTATCTGCCATTCAACCTTCATATTCTTCATTATGGAAAATCATCGCCCCTTAATAGAGATTAAAAAAGTAGCAACGTCAAAGATCGACAGCACCGACTTCGATAATTTGATTTTCGGAAGTGTTTTTACCGATCATATGTTCTGCTGCGATTACATTGACGGTAAATGGCATAACCCCGAAATCAAACCCTATGAGCCTTTTCTGATCGACCCTTCGGCAAAAGTTTTTCATTACGGCCAGGCGATATTCGAAGGCATGAAAGCCTTCAGGGACGATGACAACGACGTGTGGCTTTTTCGTCCGAAGGATAACTTTGAGCGCTTTAATAAATCGGCCGTCAGGCTGGCGATGCCTGAAGTACCATCGGAAGTATTTATGGGAGGTTTGCTTCAGTTAATCGACCTGGAGCGCGATTGGGTAAAAGGTGGCAAAGGCAACTCGCTGTACATCCGGCCATTTATGATTGCCGTGGGAACCGGAGTTATGGCGGTGCCTTCGCAACATTACCGTTTCATGATAATATTATCGCCAGCCAAATCTTATTATTCTGGTGATGTCAAAGTTATAATTGCCGAACATTACAGCAGGGCTGCAAACGGCGGAATTGGTGCTGCGAAGGCTGCTGGCAATTACGCAGCGCAATTTTACCCGACAAGACTTGCGAACGAGAAAGGTTTTCAGCAGATTATCTGGACAGATGATGCCACACATACCAAGCTGGAAGAAGCCGGAACGATGAACGTTTTTGTCCGCATTAACGACACACTGCTGACGGCTCCAACCAGCGAGCGGATACTGGATGGCGTTACACGAAAAAGTTTGATTCAACTTGCACAAAGGGAAGGCATTGATGTGCAGGAGCGATCGGTTTTGGTAACCGAGCTAATTGAAGCTGCGCGAGACGGATCGCTGAAGGAACTGTTTGGCGCCGGTACTGCCGCTGTGGTAAGTCCTATAAAAGGTTTTTCATACCAGGATACGTACTATGAAATTGAACCGGCTGAAGATTCTTTCGCATTGCAACTTAAATCGCTGCTGCACGATATTCAGTACCGCCACGCCGAAGACAGTTTTGGCTGGATGGTCCGGGTCTAATTAAACACGCTGGTTATCCAAAATCACCGACAAATCGGGTTTAAAATAGTCAGGACCCTTTAGCACTTTTCCATCTTCGCGGTAAATTGGTTTTCCGTCGGC
>CAZLWZ010000251.1:0-3492 GCA_964563275.1 uncultured Flavobacterium sp. | reverse complement strand
GGAATCGTTTAAAATCGGTAAAATCGGCATCGGTAATTGTTGGAATCTTGTCTCCCGGATTCGGTTTTTTGTAGTAATATTCAGTTACATAATTAAAAATACCGTCATTTTTGACCAGTGCTTCTGTAATTGTGCTAAGTTTTGTTTCCGACAACTCAACATCGGGCATAATCCCCCCACCGTCGTAAACTGTCCTTCCTTTGCGCGTCTTGAATGCATTGTAATTAGCTGCGGCCGTGCGTATCGCCTTGCCTTCTTTATCCCTGTGAAGATAATCCAGCGCCTGGATGCATCTCCCCGATGGCGTATAATAGCGCGATATCGTAATTTTGATCTGAGTACCATAGGTAAGATCCACGGGCCGCTGCACAAGGCCTTTACCAAAACTGCGGCTTCCTACCACCACGGCACGGTCAAGATCCTGCAGCGCACCGGCCACAATTTCAGAGGCGGATGCACTGCGACCGTCAACGAGGATTACCAACGGAATTTCGGTATCCAAAGGCTCGCGCATCGTTTTATAGATATTATTGTGTTTGTCGATTTTCGATTTGGTGGTGACAATCACTTCATTTTTCGGCACAAACAGGTTGCAGATGTTTACAGCTTCACCCAGTAACCCGCCAGGATTGCCGCGAAGATCGAGAATGATGCGCTCCGCCCCTTCCCTCTTTAGCTGTTCGACAGCCGCTTTCGTTTCTATAGTTGCACGTTTGTTGAATTGCGACAGGACGATATAACCTGTTTTCTCATCGACTTTGGAAAAAAACGGTACAGCCTGAAGCTCGACCTCACCTAACGTTATCTGAGTCTTTTCTGTCTTTCCCTGGCGTTTGTACAAAACATCGATTTTAGTGTTTTTGGCGCCCTTGAGCAACTGACTCGCATCTTCTTTAAAGTCGATCAGACTGACATCGCCAATCTGCACGATTTCATCGCCTGCGCGTAGTCCGGCTTTATCGGCAGGATAATCTTTATAAGGTTCTTTTATGATTAAGCGTCCGTCTTTGCGCGTAATCATCGCCCCTATTCCTGTGTACTCGCCGGTGTTGTTGATTTTAAATTTCACAACATCCTGTTCGTTGAAATATACGGTGTACGGATCCAGATCGGCAAGCATGCTTTTAATTGCTTTGTCCATTAATTCGCCCGGATTTGTTTCATCGACATAATTCATGTTCACGGTTTTAAAAAGCGTCGTGAAAATCTCGATTTGTTTGGCGACTTCGAAAAAATCTTCCCTGAAACTGGTTCCGATGAAAAGGAAAGCACCCGCAAGAACTGGCAAGACGTATCTTCGCTTAAATTGATGTAGCATATTAATAATTTTGAGGTAATCCCGAAAGACGGGCTGTAAAAATACGAATAAAAGTGTAAAATGATTATAGGCAGATTGTTGGCTCGGCTGGCTCCTGCAGTACAACGGAATTTTTCTCTGAAAATTATGATGTATGGGTTGCTTGCGTACCCTTATTCTGCAAAGCGAACTTGCGGAACAAATCGGCAGTTAAAGCAGAAAGTTCTGAATATGGAAGCCTGTCCTTACTTTGGTACAGCAACATAAAGGCGTGCGGCTCGCGTAGGTTCTCGATCAGCAGTTGTTTATTGTGGCGGTAGCATTCGCGAAGCAGTCTCTTGTAGTAATTGCGGTCTACTGCTTTCTTAAAATATTTTTTTGACACTGAAACGCCCATTTTGATCATCTCGGTTTCATTGGCCATCGGCACGTAAACGAGCCTTAACGGATATTTAGCAGCAGATTTCCCATTGGTAAAAAGCAAATCAATGGTGCTTCTGCTCTTAAGTTTTTCGCTTTTGGGATAAGTGTTATTCATAGATGTACGCTGACGCGGTAAAGGTACAATAGCAGTGTCGGATTATAAAGAAAAAGACCGTCGCCGACGGTCTTGGACTTCGAATGCTAATTTTTAGTGTAAATGAGCTCGATGTCTGTATTGACGTAAACTGGATTTCCTTCAAACATGCCTACCACTGCCCCGTTGTTTATAGTGTGCCGAAGTGTGTTGTTGCTGACCGTTAGCTGGTCGCTTACCTGCTCTGTTCCATCCATATATGTCAGTGTAATTGTGTTTCCCGACCGAGACCAATTGCCGGTATAGACGCCAAAATCAGTACACTCTACCGAGGATGCGTTTCCTTCACTGTTCAATACAATATCCAGTCCGTTTCCGTCAGCCGAAAAAGTATGATCTTCGTTTAAGGTGACAAATGAGTCGTCAAAGCAGTTTACCTCGTCCAGTTGATTTGTTGAAGAAGTGCCGTCTCCGTTCAAATCCTGAGGCTCACCGATATTGAAGGCCGTCAGGTGGTAAGTGCCTGTGATGGTAGCCTCACCTGCTGAATTATCATCATCAGAAGAACATGACAACAGTAGCGACCCGATTGTGAACAGCGCAAAAATTTTTGTTTTCATATCTGTCAATTTTAGTTTCTCTAAATTAATACGTAGCTGCGCGCCCCGCAAAATTAGGCTGTTAAATGTTGCGAAAATGTTCAGGAGCAAATTATATAAACCAATCGTATAATTGTGAAACGGAACGTCAAATGATGATTTCTATCTTTACAATATTCAATAAGCGCGAGAAGATATAAGCAGTATCCGCGGGTTGAAGAAACAACTGCTGAAGACAAAGCGGATAAACTAAACACCAATACAACCACTTCGTAAATCTGACCGGATTTACTAAAAAAACCTCCTGAAAAATTTATCAGGAGGTTTTTGATTTATAGAAGACAGGAATGTTATTTAGAAGAAGGATAGACATTGTTTTCCTGATTCACATCGGCCATCATTCCCGTGGGATCGATAACAATTTGCTTAATCCCCTTTTTAGCGATTGTAAATTGATATTCCGGATGCGCCCACGCCCAATCAGACAGCACGGTGCGTTTGATCTGAGGATATGGGTTTTCTTTAGTAAAATGCATCATTCGCAACGGAATATAGTAGCTTTCGAGGGTTCCGTCCTCAAATTCCACGATAAGATCTATTGGCATTGGCATACGGCCGATGCGCTCTAATGTGACGGTTGTGCCCGAGGATACTTCGGTTACATTTTTAATCGAATAGTCGATGGTATTTGTTGTTTGGGTCCAGTCGGTCAGATACCAGTCCAGATGTGCGCCCGACACTTTTTCGGCGACGCGCTTGAAGTCGTTCGGCGTGGGATGTTTAAATTTGAACTCGTTATAAAATCTACGCAGGGACTGCATCAATTTATCATTCCCGATAAGATAGCCCAACTGGCTCAAGAACACGCTTCCTTTGCTATACGCCGAGATTCCGTAGGCCTGGTTCAGGTCATGACGGTCAGCATGCGTGGTTTGCGGCAACTCTCTGCCTGAATTGGCTAGATAGTAGTAGTTTGAGTAGGAATCTTTAAACGGATTATCGACTTTGTTTTCGCCGACGGTGTTCAGTGCCAGATCGGATATAAAGGTGGTGAACCCTTCGTCCATCCAATAGTGTTT
>CAZLWZ010000250.1:0-3499 GCA_964563275.1 uncultured Flavobacterium sp. | reverse complement strand
AGTCCATTGCTCTACCAACTGAGCTAAGGTACCGGCCATTTTGCCTTCACTGCTACAAATTGAAGCTCTGTAAGCGCGGTTAGCGGGTGCAAATATAGATGCTTTTTTTACTTAATGCAAAACAAATATTAAAAAAAATCTATTCGTAACTTCGCGTCCTAAAGGTATTCTATGGTTTTAGCGATCGATGCAGGAAACACACGGATCAAAGCTGCTGTTTTTGAAGGATATAGCCTTGTAGAACAAATTGTCTTTGCGGAAAGCGATTTTTCTCAGCAGATTGCGAAAATACTTGAGGCACATCCTGCGGTTTGTCATGTTGTTGGTGCCTTTGTAGGCCGCTTTACTGCTGCCGATGTTATGCATTTAAATGACAGGGCGCATCTAACACTGGTAGACCACCACTTTGATTTTCCATTTGAGAATCAGTACAAGACGCCGAAAACTCTCGGTATCGACAGAATGGTTCTCGCTTCGGGCGCCGTGCTTAAGTATCCTGATGCAGATCGGCTGGTGATCGACGCTGGCACCTGTATTACCTATGATTATGTTGATCACCGGAATGTTTACCACGGAGGAGCGATATCGCCGGGATTGTCGATGCGTTATAAATCATTGCACCATTACACGGCGCGACTGCCGGAGCTTGAGCCTGCTGCCGCGCATGCATTAACAGGCGGTTCAACCGCTGAGTCGATACATTCCGGGATCGTAAACGGGGTGGTTTTTGAAATAGACGGTTTCATCGATAGTTACCGGTTAAACAATCCAAACATTATAATAATTTTAACGGGCGGTGATGCAGTTTTTTTGGCTAACCGATTAAAAAATACCATATTTGCCAATTCAAATTTCCTGCTGGAATCTTTGAACCAAACTCACCAATATAAGCTACAGAATGATTAAGAAAATCGTAGCAGGCGTATGCTTGCTTTTGTCCTTTGGCGGCTTTGCCCAAGAAGGTAGTTCATCGCCGTATTCATTTTACGGAATAGGTGAAATGAGGTTTAAAGGTACTGCCGAAAATAGATCAATGGGCGGCTTGATGGTTTTTCCGGACAGCATCCACGTAAACATTCAAAATCCTGCATCATATCCCGGACTCCGTCTCACAACATTCACTGTGGGCGGTACATACTCTACTACGAATATGAGCACCGAAACCCAGGAAAGCAAAGCGAGAAGGACAACACTTGATTATTTTGCGGTAGGGCTTCCAATTGGAAAGCTCGGCGTCGGGTTTGGATTGTTGCCGTACAGTTCTGTGGGATATAAGATTCAGTCGGAAGTTGTTGAGAACGGTTTGTTAACCAATAAAAGGGCTACAGGTACCGGTGGTATCAACCGTGCTTTCGTGGGAGCAGGATACCAGGTAACGCCAAAGTTTAGCATCGGTCTTGATTTTTCATATAATTTTGGAAAGATCGAGACAAGTAGTGTGCAACGTGCCGACGGCGTGCAATTGGGATCGCGCGAACTAAATACCTCGATGATTTCAGGAGCCAGTTTTTCTGCCGGAGCGGCGTATCAGACGAAATTTAACGAGAAGCTGCAATTTTTCTCAGCATTAACGTACTCACTTGAAGGAACGCTGAATTCCGAGAATGAAAGGCAGATTGCAACAATACAATTTTTGACACTTGGTGGTGAGGCCGTAAGCGGGGAGCCACTGGATATCGACAGCGCCGACAGCAAGCTTAAAATTCCTGCCAAGCTTACCGTGGGTGCGGGAATAGGTCAGCCGCGAAAGTGGAGCGTCGGTGCCGAAATCGCTTTACAGGAATCGGCCAATCAATCAAACAGGTTTACCGATATCGCCAATGTTGAATTCGAAAATGCAATAAAATACAACTTCGGAGGTTATTATATTCCGAACTATTCGTCCTATACGAGCTACTTCAGCAAAGTCACCTACCGTGCAGGATTCAGATATGAGACCACCGGATTGGTCATCAACAATAAATCGATAGAAGATGCCGCAATGACTGTCGGTCTCGGGTTTCCAATCGGTGGCGGTACGTTTTCCAATATTAACATCGGTTTCGAGTACGGTAAAAGAGGAACGGTCTATGGTGGTTTGATCCAGGAAAAATATGCAAATTTCTTTATCGGATTGTCGTTTAATGACCGCTGGTTCGTGAAAAGGAAATATGATTAATTAAATAAAATACTCCGACCATGTTAAAGAATCTGACGCTGCTGTTTACAACATTATGTGCTTTTCTTTGCCATGGACAGCAACCTGCCGACGACTGCCTATCAAGGCAAACCTCTGTTGACAGTTTAATTGCCGCCGATAACCTTTTACTGGCTGCCGAAAAGTGGGATGAGCTTTCCACCGACTGCAAGGTCTTTGAGCCATATTTTACCGCAGGCGAAAAAATCCTGAAGTATCGTCGTGAAATAGCTTCTAAAGATGGCAAAGAAGAGGCAGTTTTAAATCTGGTAAGGTTATACGATGAATACGATTTAAAATTTCCCGGAAATGCGAATGGCAACCTTATTAACAAGGCTATTGTCCTTCATGAAAACGGATTGCGTGACCGCGCCGAAATTTATAAGCTGCTTGACCACGCATTCACAAAGACTCCTCAAATCTTCACGAATGCCGAGGCATTATATCTCTATTTCGACATTTATTACGAGAAATACCTGTCAGGAGACAGTGGCATCACCGCGGCAAACATCCTGAACCGGCTCGCCGATCTGCAAGGTCATATTTCACGGCTCAACTTAAAGGCTTCGCCACAACAGCGGCACGTTTTTAAAAACCTTAACCAGTCGCTTCTGGCGCGCGTGTCAGAGGTTGCAACCTGCGAAAATATGGTGCCGTACTTTACTACGCGTTTCGAATTGGGAAAAGATGATGCTGCGTGGCTTCAAAATGCTTCTGCCATGCTTTTGAATAATAATTGTACGACCGATCCTATTTTTGCCCGTATTTCCGAAGCGTCACATGCTCTAAACCCAACTGCTTCCTCAGCATACAGTATGGCAATTGTAGCCTTCAGGAAGAACGATAAACCGGAAGCTGCCAAGTATTTTGAGCAATCGGCTGCCCTAGATCCCGACGCATATCAAAAAGCGGCTATTTACTATACTATTGCATCGACAATCTACAACACCGGCGACCGGGCCAAAGCGAAGCACTACGCTCTCAAGGCTGTTGAAGTTCAGCCAGATTTCGGCAAATCTTACCTTTTTTTGGCTCAGTTGTACGGAAGTAGTGCCGATGACTGCGAACTGACGCCGTTTGAAACCAAGGCTCTCAACTGGCTTGCTGCCGAAACTGCGCTAAAAGCAGGCATTGCCAATGCTAAATATAAGGCCGGAGCCGATAAAATGGCAGAGAACTATCGCAAAAAAGCTCCAACAAGTGCGGAGATAAAACAGGCAAAAATGGGCGGTAAACCGGTAAGGTTTACGTGCTGGATAAATGAGACCATTGTAGTTCCTAAAAACTGAACATGGTAAACTGTCATAAAAAAATCTGCTTTTG
>CAZLWZ010000249.1:0-3511 GCA_964563275.1 uncultured Flavobacterium sp. | reverse complement strand
TAGAGCATTTTCAGAGCAACATCGAAGGCGAAATAATCAACAAAATTCAGGAAACCGGGTTCTCAAATGACGGGATTATCCTTAATGCTGCCGCCTACACCCACACTTCCGTAGCAATCGGCGATGCGGTAAAAGCGGTACCCGCACCCGTTATTGAAGTGCACATTTCAAACGTATATAACAGGGAAACTTTTCGTCATCTGTCATTTATTTCACCCAATGCAAGCGGCGTAATCGTGGGCATGGGTCTTGCCGGTTATCAGTTGGCAATTGAATACCTTATCAATATTGGGAAGCAATAAACAAGCAATATGAAATACATCTCCTTGTTAGCTATAATGTTAACATCTTTCGCTGCCACCGCTCAGATCGTGGGTACAGTTACCGATAATGGCGGCCAGCCTCTGCCCTACGTTAATATATATGTCGAAAATACATATAACAGCACCATCTCAAATGAGCAGGGCCAATATGATTTGCCTATAAAACAACCGGGGAAGTACACCATTATTTTTCAGTACCTCGGATTCAAAACAGTCAAAAAATATATAACGCCCGAGAAGTTTCCGTTCTCGCTCGACATCGCAATGGAGGAAGAGAATTTTACGCTGAACGAGGTGGTGATCAATTCCGGCGATAATCCTGCAAACGCGATTATTAGCAATGCGATCAACAGCAAACGCGAAAATTCGGAAAAAACCGCGCGGTTTAAGGCCGATTTCTATTCGAGGGGAATTTTCCGCATAAAAGATGCACCCAAAACGGTCCTTGGGCAAAAGCTGGATATGTTCGACGACATACTCGACTCGACCCGCAGCGGAATTCTGTATCTATCAGAAACTGTCTCTAAAATTACGTTCCAGAAACCCGATAAGATGAAGGAGGTTATTGTAGCCTCAAAAGTCAGCGGCAACGACAACGGATTCAGCTTCAACAACGCGGCATCGGCCAATTTCGATTTTTATGAAAACTATGTTCCGTTTAATGTAAATGTCGTTTCACCGATTGCCGACAACGCGTTTAACTATTATAGGTATAAACTTGAAGGCACTTTCTTTTATGAAGATAAAATCCAGATCAGCAAAATAAGGGTAACACCTCGCCGCGAATCCGAGCCCGTGATGTCGGGATATATTTATATCGTAGACGATTCCTGGGCAATTTACGGCACCGACCTGACTGTAACCGGAAAGAGCATCCAGTCTCCGGCGCTGAACGACATGACGCTCAGGCAGACCTTCAGCTACAACAATATCAATAAGATATGGGTTAAAAACACCCAGACCCTCGATTTTACCGCTGGCATTTTCGGGATAAACATCGATGGCCGGTTTACCTATGTCTATAACAACTTTGAATTTGAGGAGCAATTTGACAAAAAAACTTTTACGCGCGAAGTGCTGACATTTGAACAGGATGCAAACAAAAAAGATGATGATTTTTGGGAAACCGTCAGGCCAGTTCCGCTGACGGAAGAGGAAAGCACTGACTATGTCAAAAAGGATATCCTTCAGACAAAGAAGAAATCGCAGGTCTATCTCGATTCGGTTGACAGAGCCGGCAACAAATTTAATTTCGCCGATCTTATTATGGGCTACAGCTACAGGAATTCGTTTCAGAAATGGTCGTTAAACTATGAAGGATTATTGACGGGCATTAGTTTTAACACCGTTCAGGGATACCGCGTCAATACTGGGTTTTCCTTTTCCCGATCCAATGAAGAAGACCGCACCTTTACCTACATAGGCGCGAAAATCGACTACGGTTTTGCCGAAGAAAGGCTGCGGGGCACAATTTCCTATTCAAGAAAGTTCAATAACATCAACGACAGCCAACTGAACGTAAGCGCCGGAAGCGCCGTGGCGCAGTTTAATGCGACCAACCCTATCAGCAATCTCGTAAACACCGTCAGCACACTGTTCTTTAAGGATAATTACATGAAGCTTTACGAACGAAACTTTGCCAGTGTTACCTATGGACGTGAAGTCGTAAACGGCCTGCAATTGAATGCAACAGTCAGCTACAACGACCGGAAGCCTCTGTTTAATAACACTACCCGGACCTATGCCGACAGGGATAAGCTGTACACATCCAACAATCCGCTGCTACCCCACGATTACAGAACCCCGGCATTCGAACAGCATCATTTGATGAAAGCCAGTATCGGAAGTCGGATAAATATCGGACAGGAATACTGGTCCAGGCCCGATGGAAAGTTCAACATGAGAAACGACAAATACCCGACATTTTATATCGTGGGCGAAAAAACATTTGCTGCAAGCGAAAAACAATACGAATACGAGCACCTTCAGGGCCTGATGCAATACGACCTCAGCCTTGGCAACAAAGGGGTTTTGGGCATGAATATACGGGCTGGTAAATTATGGAATGCCGAAAATATCTCTTTTATTGATTATAAACATTTTAACGGCAATCAAACCCATATCGGCCAAAGCGACCGCTACCTGAACGTTTTTAACCTGTTGCCTTACTACAGCGCGAGCACGAATGACAGCTATCTCGAAATTCACGCAGAACATAACGACAACGGCTACATCATGAACAAGATTCCGCTGCTGAATAAATTACAGACGACAATGAACATTGGCTACCACAATCTGTGCGTGCCGGGGCGGAGTCCGTATCACGAATTTACGATCGGTCTTGACAATCTAGGTTTTGGGAAATTCAGGATGTTCCGGGTTGATTATATCAGATCGTACCAAAACGGTTATCAGGGCGACGGAGTCATTTTTGGGCTGAAGTTCCTGAATTTTCTGAATTAAGCGCTTTGTCAAACTTTTGTCGGCGCTTATATGGCCCACCGGGATACTCATCTTTCCACTCGCGGATGATGAAGCCGGCAAACTTGCCATCTGTTTTGACCCAGATGCGGATCTCGTTTAAAATTTCGTTGCGTTGGAAGTTGGCTTTGTACCGATAGACCTTGCTGTTTGACGTGTGGCTTTCATCTATAATTTCGACAAGTTCCATATCGATAAACTTGCCGTTTTGATGGTCGAGCCAATCGCACATATCCTGCATCTCGGCTAGCGTCAGCTTCGCTAAGTTTTCTGTCGCCTCTCGCTGCGTGATCTGAATGAACTGCCGTGTAATGCAACTTTCCAACTGGCGCTTGCCAAAATCGTAAACCCGCTGCTTCTCGGCAAATGATACCGAACCAGGAGGGATTGTCTTATACGCGGACTTGCATCCGCTCATGGCGAAGCACCATACTATGATAGGTAGTAATATTACTGAACGGTTATTCACGAACAATTTTTGCACCCAATGCACGTAATCTTTCATCGATCCGTTCGTAGCCGCGGTCAATTTGTTCGATATTTTGTATCGTACTGGTTCCCTTGGCCGAAAGTGCTGCAATAAGCAACGAGATCCCGGCGCGGATATCAGGCGACGACATCGTAGTGGCTTTGAGTTGCGATTTAAAATCATGGCCGATTACCACGGCGCGGTGCGGGTCGCACAAAATTATTTTAGCACCCATGTC
>CAZLWZ010000248.1:0-3523 GCA_964563275.1 uncultured Flavobacterium sp. | reverse complement strand
ACGCGAAGGACTTTCGGTTTGGGATTGTTGTTTCAGAGTGGAACGATAAAATCACGGAAGGCCTTTATTCAGGCGCATTTGCCGCACTGACAGATTGTGGTGCTACGCCTGAAAATATTATCCGGTGGAATGTGCCCGGAAGTTTCGAACTTATCTACGGCGCATCGCGGATGGTACAAACTCAGAAAGTGGATGCGGTAATTACAATAGGCTGCGTAATTAAAGGTGAGACGATGCATTTTGAATTTGTCTGCGACGGAGTCACCCAGGGCATCAAAGACCTGAACTTAAAAGGAGATGTGCCTGTAATTTTTTGTTTGCTGACTGACAATAACGAACAGCAGTCTATTGACCGGAGCGGTGGCATCCACGGCAACAAAGGTACTGAAGCTGCGATTGCTGCGATTAAAATGGCTTTTTTACGAAAAGATACTACGCCGGTTATCAGTACGTAAGAGTGTTTATTCTCTCGTTTCGGCTATCTTGCATTCAGCTTTGTAAAATTTCAAATTCAAGTTTCAAATTCAAGTTTCAAATTCCAAATTTCAAATACCAAATTCCAAGCTCCAAATTCCAAATTTCAAATTTCAAGTTTCGGGTTGCGACTGATTCTCGTTCACATCTATCTGTACTGTAGATTCTAATATCGCATTTCTCGGTTTCCGCGTTAGGGATAGAGGCGGTATCGCCGTGCCGCAGGCCGGCATAAAGCCGAAAGCCCGGCGCCGGCGGAAATAGTATGTTTTGTATCTGCATGTGGATTTGCCGGCGCAACGCCCAACTGAGTTAAAAGTTAAAAGTGGAAAGTTAAAAGTTAAAAGTTAAAAGTGGAAGTTGACCTGAGCCGCAGGCGAACGTATCGTGGCTAAAGTTGACAGCAGGCTGGGGAGGACGGTATGTGGGTAAAGCTACATGTTGGTCGCCCAATCGATTAACTAATTTTCAAATTTTCAAATTCCCGAATTCCCAAATCCCCTATTAATTCCGTAACTTTGGATGTCAAACAAACTACCAGAATGTCGAGTATAATTCAGTTGCTTCCAGACCATGTCGCGAACCAAATTGCTGCCGGAGAAGTTGTCCAGCGGCCGGCATCGGTAGTCAAGGAGCTTCTTGAAAACGCGGTCGACGCCAAAGCGACCGACATTAAACTAATTCTTAAAGACGCGGGAAAATCGCTTGTTCAGGTGATTGACAACGGGCATGGAATGAGCGTGACCGATGCGAGGCTTTGTTTTGAACGGCATGCGACTTCCAAGATACGCCAGGCCGAAGATTTGTTTTCGCTTTGCACCAAAGGTTTTCGTGGCGAGGCACTGGCATCGATCGCGGCGATTGCGCACATGGAGATGAAAACGCGGCAGGACGACGAGGAACTGGGAACGCATATTATCATCGAAGGCAGCAGGTTTGTGTCGCAGGATGTGGCCGTAGTGCCGAAAGGGACATCCTTTCTGGTCAAGAATCTTTTTTATAATATTCCCGCACGACGCAACTTCCTGAAATCGGATACGGTGGAATTCCGGCATATTGTTGACGAGTTTCAGCGTGTGGCCCTCGCGCATCAGAACATACACTTCACGATGTACCACAACGGCAGCGAGATGTTCAATCTTCCGCCGTCGAATTCGCGGCAACGGATCGTAAATATTTTTTCGGGTAAGACTAACGAGAAGCTCGTGCCGGTGCGCGAAGAAACAGAAATCGTTGAAATCAGTGGTTTTGTCGGAAAACCCGAATTTTCAAAAAAGAACCGCACCGAACAATTTTTCTTTGTCAACGACAGGTTCATCAAAAGCGGTTATCTGCATCATGCGGTGATGTCGGCGTACGATGGTCTTCTTCGTGACGGTTGTCAGCCGAGTTATTTCATTTATCTGACGGTACCCCCGCATACGATCGATATCAACATTCATCCTACAAAAACCGAAATAAAGTTTGATGATGAGCATGCTTTGTATGCTATTTTACGTTCGTCGGTGAAACATAGCCTGGACCAGTTCAATGTAGCGCCGGTGCTAGATTTTGACCGTGATTCGAATCTGGATACGCCCTATTCGTACAACGGTCAGGATGCCGCGTTTCCGACAATCCAGGTCGATGGAAACTTTAATCCGTTTTCGGATAATGAGCCTAACCGGCATTATAAAAATAGCGTGGTGCAGGGGCGACGGGAACCGGCTTCATGGGAAGGTTTATACGTTGGCCTGGAACATGACACCGAAACCATTACAAGTTCCCGGGATATTGAATTCGAAAATGAGGCGGTGACATCGTCGCTGTTTGATGATCATGAAACCGAGAGGGCTGTTAACCGGACTTACCAACTGCACAAAAAATATATCGTCAGTCCGATTAAATCCGGGATGGTCATTATCGACCAGCAGCGTGCGCACCAGCGGGTGTTATATGAGGAATTCCTGTCGAGTATGACCGTCAGGCAGGCGTCGAGCCAGCAGTTGCTGTTCCCACTGGATTTGTATTATTCGAGCAGTGAAATTGAAATGATCGAAGAGCTTCGGCCATCATTGGAGAATACGGGTTTTGTATTTGACGACTGCAGCAGCCACGTAATCATTTCGGGTATTCCGGTCAATATTTCGGAAAGTGAGGTGTCGATTGTTCTGGAGCAGTTGCTGAGCGATCTTCATCACGGAATCCCCGAGAGCAGTTTTAGTCAGAATGATACAATCGCTAAGTCGATGGCGAAAAGCCTTGCCGTAAAAACGGGCAGTTATTTAACCGAAAAGGAACAGGAGAATCTCGTAAACGGCTTATTTGCCTGCAAAGATCCCAATATGTCGCCTTTTCAAAAACCAACTTTCATCACAATGCGTGTTGAAGACCTTGATAAAAAATTTGCAGTATGATGAACATCACACCGGTAGTAAAGCAGCTACTGATTATCAATATTATTTTCTTTATCGGAGCCGAATTTGTTGGCCCCGCGGCGTTCGATCTTCTTGCAATGTTTTACCCTGAGCATCCCGATTTTCAATATTGGCAAGTCATAAGCCATATGTTTATGCATGGCGGAATTATGCACTTGGCATTTAATATGTTCGCGTTATATTCCTTCGGATCGGCGCTGGAGCATTTCTGGGGTGGCAGGAAATTCCTGTTTTTTTATATATCATGCGGACTAGGATCGGCGTTGCTGCACACAGCGGTCAATTATTACGTGTTTGACAGTGCGGCGCAGACTTTAATGGCGCACGGCATTCCACGCAATGAAATAATTCAGGCTTTGGGTGAGGGGAAATACGGTGTTATATGGGCCGAGTATCTGTCGCCGGCCGAACTTCAGGGGATGATTGATTCGTTTAGTATTCCTGTTGTTGGCGCTTCAGGAGCAATTTACGGTCTGCTCGTGGCGTTTGCCTTTATGTATCCAAATGCTGAACTTGCACTGCTATTCATTCCAATTCCCATTAAAGCGAAATATTTCGTGTCGGCTATTTTATTGCTGGATTTATTCCTCGGACTTAAAGGCGATTCAATCTTCGGAAGCGGAGGTACGGGT
>CAZLWZ010000247.1:0-3531 GCA_964563275.1 uncultured Flavobacterium sp. | reverse complement strand
CAGTTATTCATTGTTTCCTGCTTTGGTAAATGTGAACGCTTCATTGGTGGGTGCTTCGGGCGCGGTAATGGCGATCTTATTTGCAACGGTGACTTATGCCCCGATGATGGAATTGCGGCTGCTGATTATCGGTACGGTAAAGCTTTGGCACGTGGCGCTGGTTTTGCTGATAATCGATCTTGTGCAGCTTTCTGCAAGTAATACCGGAGGACATCTCGCGCATTTGGGAGGTGCTTTCTTTGGTTATCTTTTTATTTCACAATTGCGGAACGGCACTGATATTACCGCCTGGGTATCGCGGGTTCTCGATTTTTTTGCAGGTATTTTTGGCGCCAGAAAGAAGAGTCCGTTCAGGAAAGTACATAAAAACGTCAAAGTAAAGCCGACGGCAGGATCGTCGCGCATTGTAACAAAAAACAAGGCACAGCAACAGATCGACGAAATCCTGGACAAGATCAGCAAATCGGGCTATGACAGTCTGACAAAAGAGGAAAAGGAGTTTTTATTCCGCGCCGGAAAATAAAAAATCGATGAGAAAACTTTCGTGGTTTAACAAACTAATGTTTTTCCTGAATATAGTTCTTACTGTATTGACGGTGGTTGCTTATGCTTTACCATTTCTTGCGCCGCGGGCGTTTCCAATCTTTTCAGTGCTGACACTCTTCCTGCCGCTGTTCCTGATTTTAAACGGATTGTTTTTTATGTACTGGGCGGTGCTGTTGAAACGTCAAATCATTTTATCGGCCTTGGTTTTGCTCGCCGGAATTACATTTATCAACAAGTTTTATAAGTTCTCATCGGCGGATTTACCTGCTGAAGAAGGCGATTTTAAGATCATGAGCTACAATGTCCGGCTTTTCAATTTGTTTGACTGGATTACCGACAAAAGTGTTCCCGCCGATATGTTGTCGTTTATCAACGAGCAAAATCCGGACATTTTGTGCATTCAGGAATTTTCGACATCGGCAAAAATGGACCTGAAGGTATATCCCTACAAGTATATCATGATGCAGGGTGACAAGATAAAAACCGGGCAGGGAATCTTCTCAAAGTTCCCGATTATCAACGAAGGAAAACTCGAGCTCCCCGATTCGCACAACAATGTAGTCTATGTCGACATCAGAAAAGGCATTGATACCATCCGGGTGTACAGCATGCACCTGCAGTCGGTTAAAATAACGCCTGACGTCGATGAAATCAATCACGACAACATGAACTCGATGGATCAGAAAAAATCGCAGGCGATCCTCCGCCGTTTGAGCAAAGCATTTACGCTACAGCAGCAGCAGGCCGAGATTTTGGTGCAGCACACGAAAAGCTGTAATTATCCGATTATCATTTGTGGCGATATGAATAATAGCGCATTCTCGTTTGTGTATCGGCACATAAAGGGGAATCTGACCGACAGTTTTGTGGAAGCCGGCAAAGGGTTCGGGCAGACGTATAATTTTAAATATTATCCGGCACGTATCGATTATATTTTCACCGATCCAAAGATAAAAGTGAAAGAATTTACAAGCTTCTCTCAATTCGAATATTCAGATCATTACCCGATCATGGCGCGGTTATCAATGCGGAATTAAACTGAAACGATCTGACGTTTAAGATATTCTGCTGCAAATTTCCCTTCATTGAACAACAAGTCAAGTACACTTAGATTGTTCAAAAACCCGAATTTATCCCCAAATACCTGTGTGTATGGTTCGGTCTGAGTCGTATCTTTCTTGCCGTTCGCGAGTCGGCGTAAATCAACAACATCATCCACTTCGTGAAAAAATTCGGTTGTGCGGGAATATTCGCATTTCATCCGAAGACAAGCGTATACAATCTCGATTGTTTGAAGATTCAGATCTAACAGAAACGTATGCTTCTTTGTGAAAATCGGCGTAATTGCATCTTCGAAATATTCAAAAAATGGCGAGGTCCGATAGGCCGCCTCAAGCGATTTGAAATGTTGTTTTTGCCAATCAAACGCAGTTTCAATCCGCACATCTTTCGTCTTCTGATGCGCCTGCCGTGTGTGTTTCACGGGAATATTCAACAACTGAAGTCCGTTAGGGCTGTAGATGTACATCCGGTTCCGGTTCGTCTGCTTCTGGAAATTATCTTCAGTTTCAAATGTAATCTCTTCTGCCTGCAACATCGCCGCAAAATTGCTGACCGACGGAAAATACGTGGGGTAGATCAGGATATGGCGCATCAATTACGGATTTAGCCTTTTCTCGCGGCGCTTACGAACAAAATAACTGATGCCGAAATATAGCGCCAGTGCGATCAGAAAATGTTTAAAGTACGATACCCGTTGTCCTTCACCGCTCACTGTCGTAAAGACACGATCCCATCTTATTTTGTCCAGTCCGCTCGCTGTCTGGTCGAGGCTCATGAAAATGAATACCGGCTTGCCCACAATGTGGTCCTCGGGTACATACCCCCAATACCGGCTATCTTCGGAATTGTGGCGGTTGTCGCCCATCATCCAGTAATAATTCTGTTTAAAGGTATATGATGTGGCAACTTTTCCGTTGATTCGTATTTCATTGCCGCTGACCTGCAGATCATTTTTTTCGTACTCGCCGATGATTTTTTTGTAAAGTCGGATCGAGGAGGCATCTATTGCCACTGTTTTCCCTTTTTCCGGAATGTAGATCGGCCCGAGATTATCCAGGTTCCAGCCTTCGGTTCCCGAAAAGATATTCCATTCGCCTTCTGTTGCAACAATTCTTTTCACGTTGGTTACAACCGGGTTATTTCGCAGCCTCTCGACCGATTTTTCAGTCAGTGCCGAAAACAGATACGTATTCTGACCGGGACGGTATGGATCGGTAATATTCAGTTCGCGAAGCAAATATGTGGGGTCGAGCTGCGATCCGTTTGTAGTTACTTCATACGAATACTGGGGTTCCGCCCTGAAAGGGAATTTTAAAACTTCATTGTTAATATGAACAATGCCTTCTATAATAGAGAGGCTGTCGCCAGGAACACCAACGCATCGCTTGACGTAATTTGATTTTTTGTCAATGGGTTTGCGGATTCCAACCGAGTGTCGGTCGCGGAAAAAACGAACTGTATCGGCAGGCCAGTTGAAAACTACAATGTCATTGCGGCTGATTTCTTCGAGACCGGGGAAACGGAATGAGGGCAGTTGCGGCCAATCGGTGTATGATTTAATGTTTAAAATTGGAATGGTATCATGGACCATCGGAAAGGCAACTGCAGTTTTGGGAGTTCGTGCCCCATAATGAAATTTACTAACGAACAGAAAGTCGCCAACCAGTAATGATTTCTCTAATGACGATGTCGGAATCGTAAATGGCTGCATTATGTACGTATGTACAATGGTCGCGACGATAATGGCGAATAAAACAGAACTCACCGTGTCGCCCGATTTGCTTTGCGGTACAATGCTTCGATCCGGAATATAATTCAGTTCCTGCGTGTAATTGACATAGTAGATGTAAAGGCCGCCTGTAAATATGCCGAGCAGGGTATCGGAGGTCGAATTCTTTCCAAAGCTTCGAAGCAGTTCAACCC
>CAZLWZ010000246.1:0-3534 GCA_964563275.1 uncultured Flavobacterium sp. | reverse complement strand
AGTCGATCCCAAGAAACGAATACTGTTCAATCCCGAAGAGTCGGTTGATTTTGCGGGAAATACCGGGCCTTTCATCCAATATACGTATGCGCGGATCCAATCGATTCTGCGCAAAGCCGCATTCGATTTTTCTGCCGATGCCGGTCGAAAGGAACTTCATATTAAAGAAAAAGAACTCATTAAGCTGCTATCCCAGTATCCGTCGGTAATTGCGTCGGCGGCGGAAAGCCATAGTCCGGCACTGGTTGCCAATTATACGTACGAGCTGGTCAAGGAATACAATTCGTTTTATCAGTCGGTGCCAATTTTGGGAACCGATGATCAGCAGGCGAAAATATTCAGGGTGCAACTATCAAAAAAAGTCGCCGACGTCATTTCGGCGGCGTTTAAATTATTGGGAATCGAAGTTCCTGAACGGATGTAAATAATGAGCGATCCTAAATCATATTTCTTTCAGTCATTTATGATCTTGCTGTTATCGGCATGTATGTTCGTGGGATTGCGTGAGGTGCTGCCAAAGAAGTTGTTTTCGGCATCGTCGCCAACCGGAAAAAACATGCTCATCGACAGTATGCTGCTCGATGTGCTGCAGGAAGAAGAAATCGCGACAGAGCAAAAACCGGCACCGGTAGCGTCGGCCCCTGCTCCTAAAGTAGTTTTTCCCGAAACGCATGGGCTGCGGTTTCCGGCCGAAGAATACGAAAATTACCACGGTCATCAGTACCTCATTTCGTTTTTTGAAAAATTGTTTGATCACGAATCTACCGGCCATGGTAATATCAGGATTCGATGACCGACGGCGATATGATTGTACAGGATTTCAGAAGTAATTTCCAGCAGAAATTCGGCGGACAGGGCGTCGGATTCGTATCGATAGCCTCGGAGTCGGCTGCATCCCGTAGTTCAGTTACACACCGGTTTTCGCCAAACTGGAAAACGCAGTCATACCTAAACGTAAAGAACCCGAGGCGGCCATTTGGAATCAACGGCCATGTTTTCTTTGCCGATGATACACTGACTCCGGCCTGGGTCCACTACAAGGCGGGCCTGGCAAAATTAACATCAAATTTATTCAAGCCGACATTATTCTATGGAAGTTCGCCGAACCGCCACGGCGTTGTCAGAGTCGTCACCGGCCGCGATACAACCGAGTATAAATTACATCCAAAATATATCCTGAACACTTTGGAGCTTTCAAACGCGGCAGTAAAAGCTTTTAAAGCCGATTTTATAGAAGCCGATTCAATTCCGGTTTACGGTTTTAACTTTGACGACGGTGCCGGTGTCCACGTAGATAACTTTTCGCAACGCGGAAATTCGGGGATCCCTATTTCAAAGTTCGACGTGTCACTTATGAAAGCATTTCAGGATAAGCTCGATTATGATTTAATCGTACTTCATTACGGAACAAATGTGTTGAACTATGGCACCAAAAGTTACGGATGGTATGAAAAAAGCATGACAAAAACCGTGAACAGGCTGCGCGAATGCTTTCCCGGTGTATCGATCCTGATCGTATCTACAGCAGATAAAGCAACCAAGTACGATACAGAAATGAAAACCGATTCGGCAGTCGTACCGCTAACCTCGGCGCAACGTCGGTATGCGCTGAAAACCCGGTCGGCATTCGTAAATTTATACACATTAATGGGTGGCGATGGTTCGATGGTGAAATGGGTCGAGCAGGAGACGCCGGCACTCGCAAATAAAGATTATACGCACTTCAATTATCAGGGGTCGCGTAAAATTGGCCGACTTCTGTACCAGCAGATAATGGACGGTTATTCGCAATACAAGATTTTGCGCGGCAAGGCTCCGATCCGGAAGAACACACCGCGGCTTGACAGCATTAACACAAATACAGCTTCAGCAAATGACTAGGGTAATGGTACTGGCGCTTATATGTTGCTGCACAATGCAGGCGCAAACGGAGACTATTTTACCGCTAGAGCAAACCGACACTATAGCAGTGCTCAATACAATCAGGCATGCTGATGTACTCAGGCCATTCTATCAAAAAATACAAGAACTGCAGCAGGGAAGCCGATCGAAAATTAATATTGTTCATATTGGTGATTCGCATATACAGGCCGACTTGCTTACAAATGCAACAAGGCAGGAACTGCAGAAAACATTCGGGAACGGCGGACGCGGTTTTGTATTCCCATATTCTCTGGCAAAGACAAACGGCTCGTCGGATGTTCGGTTCAAATCCGATGTGCAGTGGGAAAGCCTTCGTAACATCTATCCCGCAAATGGTATTGATGTAGGCTTGAGCGGCATTGGCCTTGAAACATCTGCAACCGATTTTTCGATCGAACTGAAGCTGAGGGAACCGTCTGCTTATTTTAACACCATCAGGATTATCACGCCTGGAAATAGCAATAGTTTTGCTGTGTCAACAGATAGGATTTCGGTTGTATCAGAAACCGAGGTTCCCAAACCTATAATACACCATATTAAGCGCGGCGATGTGCTTTCAACAATCGCGGCGAGATACAACACATCGGTAACCGAAATTAAACGCCATAATAATTTAAGGACGAATGCCATTCAGGCAGGCAAAACGCTGAAGATTCCCACATCGGCAACCGAAAAACGACGAATCGAGAAATTTGAGTTTGTGCCGCTTCCGATGCTGTCCGATTCGGTGACGCATTATTATCATAGTAACCAGCCATTGGACAAAATTACCATTGTGCCCTTGGCTAATGCCGGAACAAATTTAAATGGAATCATTCTCGAAACCGACTCGCCCGGGATCTTATATCATGGAATCGGAGTAAACGGCGCGAAATTTTCAGACTATAACAAATACCCTTTATTTTTTGATCAGATGAAAGCGTTGCAACCCGACCTGGTAATCGTATCCCTCGGCACCAACGAATCATTCGACAAGGTCGATGGCGCTGAGTTTGAAAATCAGATGAGCCTTTTCCTGCAAAATATTCATAACCGTTTTCCCGGAATGCCAATATTGGTTACGACACCACCACCGTCACTATTCAATCGTAAAAGCAAAAATACCTTCATCGACGATTATGTTCGCAGGATCAATGCAACCGCGGATGCACGCTTTGCTATTTACGATCTCTATGCAAGGTTGGGAGGTCATGATGGAATTTCAGAAAATCTGTCTAAAGGCCTGCTTGGCAGTGACCGCGTACATTATACTAAGGAAGGTTACCAGTTGCAGGGCCGGCTCTTAGCCGAGGCTATTCTTAACGGTTTCCCACAAAACTAATGGATCTCATAGAAATACAATCGTGGGTAGCTTCGCATTGGCAGGAGTGGCTGCTTTATGATCCGATGAAGCCGATTTTGTTCAATTCGGGTTTGTTTTTGGTGATGTTCCTGATTTTCTATGCGCTGTACATAGCGACCGCTAAAGCTAAAACCTACGCGATCCGGAATTTATACGTGGTCGCATTTTCGCTGTTCTTCTATTATAAGTCTAGTGGTTTTTTCTTTTTACTGCTGATTTTCACGAGCGTTTTCGATTACAATATCGGTAGTCTGATGCATTCCGAAACG
>CAZLWZ010000245.1:0-3542 GCA_964563275.1 uncultured Flavobacterium sp. | reverse complement strand
GATAGGGAAAGTGTACAGTTTACGGTTTACAGTTAACAAATTTTTGATGGAGGGAGTGCAGGGTCACGTCCAGGGTGAACGGTGTATTTTAACATGATGTGGTCAAACCCCAAAAATATGTTGGAGAAATACCTAGTCTACCGACCGGTGACTGCTTTTCGCTATTTTCACCCTCGGCTATCTACCGGAAACAACTTATACAGCGGTATTGGAAACTGAAAAGCTAATCCCAAAGTGCAATCCACTAACCGAAAGTTGCTACTGGAAACTGCGACTGAAACTGCCCAAGTGGCGACTGCAGTACCCTAAAACCTGCACCTTACTACCAAGCCTCATCTTTCCCTAATTTAAAAGGATAATCACCAAATAACGTGGCCAGTAACCTCACCTTATATGGTTTGGTGCTGTAGCGATTCGTCAACGCTATAATCATCACCTGTTCTTTGCGCAGGTTCACATACGACGCCGTATTGCCATGCCACCAGCCGTTGTGGAAATAAAAATGCTGCCCCGTGACCCACTCAATGATCCTGATGCCGAGGCCGTAATTTTTCTCGCCTTTGTGCTCGTAGCTATACCCTACATATACTTTTTTCTTGAGTTTCGGCGTAAGGTGATCGGGGGAGTAGCGAGCCATATCAAACTTCATTAAATCTCTGGGCGTAGAATAGATGTTTTTATCGCCGTATGTGCCATCAAGAAAATCGAACGGTATCTCACGATTTCCGGCATACGACGGTATTGCCGAGTCGCTATGCTTATCGTATTCGAAAACAAAGGTATCATTCATCCCAAGCGGAAGGAACACCATCTCACGCATTGCCTGCGGGAATGTCATTCCTGTTATTTTTTCGATAATTAATGCCAACATGACATAGTTGGTATTGCAGTATGAGAATTTTCTATCCGTGGTAAAGTTCAGCGATAAATCGTGCTCTATGTACAGGTCCAGCACATCTTGATTTGTGAGTACTTTACTTTTGTCCCAAATATGAGATTGATCCGTAAAATATGCGTAATTCTGCAAGCCGCTGCGATGGTTTAGCAGTGTTTTAATAGTGATGTCGGGGTAGGGAAAGTTAGTCAGAATTGTATTTACCTTCTGATCAAGATCAATTTTTCCTGCGTTAACAAGTTCAAGGATGGCGGTTGCGGTAATGACTTTACTGACAGAGGCAATGTGCAGCGGAGTATCGGCAGCCATCGGAATATTTCGCTTTTTATCTGCCAGCCCTTGGTATTTCTCATATAGTATCTGTCCGTCTTTTACAACCATAAGGCTTAGATTCTCGCTTTCGCTGCGCCACGTCTTCTTAACAAAACCGTCAATCGCCTCATGTTTTTCTTTTATATAGGCGCTGGTTGTTCCGTTGATGGCCGGTTTGAAAGGCCGCATTCTGATGATCGTGTCCTCGACCTCAGGCGTGGCAGCAATTTTTTTTTCTTTTCTGGAACAGGCTGTAACGAAAAAAGCAAGCAGAAAGGGGTATATCCAATGGGAAAAACGGAGAGTCATCAAAAAATCTTTAATTGCAAATATAGGGATTGAAGCAGGTAGCAAGCGGTGCATGCGTCGATGTTTTTTTAACACACCGATGTCGATAACCTGTGCATTCAACGCAATTTTAGCCTTTATATTTTGAGGTCGGATTCGTAAATAGTACTTTTGGAAATTGTAAAACCAAACTACAGCAATGAAATTCGGAATCATTAAAGAAAGGAAAAACCCGCCCGACCGCCGTGTCGTATTTAGTCCGCACGAATTACAAAATTTAAAAGAGCAATTCCCACAGGCCAAGATCGCTGTCGAATCATCGGACATTCGCGTTTTCACCGATGACCAATACAAGAATGCAGGTTTTAAGGTTACCGATGACCTGTCAGACTGCGATGTGTTGATATGAGTCAAGGAAGTGCCAGTTGAAGCGCTGATTCCCGGTAAGAAATATTTTTTCTTCTCGCACACAATTAAAAAACAACCATACAACCAGAAACTGCTTCGGGCAATACTGGACAAAAATATTGAATTATATGATCACGAGACGATTGTCGATGAGAAGAACCGCCGGTTAATAGGTTTTGGCCGTTATGCCGGTATCGTCGGGGCCTACAATGGCATCAGGGCGTTCGGCACAAAATACGAATTGTTCAACCTGCCGGGCGCTTCGTCATTATCCGATAGGGAAGCTTTGATCGAACGCCTTCGCCGCATTGTGCTTCCGCCAATTAAAATTGTGCTGACAGGAAGCGGGAAGGTCGCAAATGGCGCCGCCGAGATTCTCGACGCGATGCGAATCAAAAAAGTTTCGGTCGATAATTTCCTGACGAAAGTGTATTCAGAGCCTGTATATACACAGGTTGGGGTTCTCGATTATAACAAGCGTTTTGACGGTGCTCCGTCAGATAAAGAAGATTTTTACGCCAATCCGCAAGACTATGTATCCGATTTCGAACGATTTGCCAATGTGTCCGATATTTTTATGGCAGGGCATTTTTACGGAAACGGTGCGCCTGAAATTCTGACACGCGACATGCTGGCCTCTAAAAACAATAAAATAAAGGTCGTTGCCGATATTTCGTGTGACATCGACGGCCCTGTTGCCAGCACAATACGCGCGTCGACGATTGCCGAGCCGTTCTTCGGATACCTGCCGTCTGAACATAAGGAAGTCGATATATTTCATCCGGCTGCCATCGTAGTGATGTCGGTCGACAATCTGCCTTGTGAATTACCCAGAGATGCAAGTGAAGGATTTGGCGACACTTTCCTGAAATATGTAATTCCCGCGTTTTTTAACGGCGATCAGGACGGCGTATTGCAACGTGCGAAGATCACCGAAGATGGCCAACTCACAGAACGGTTTAGTTACCTCCAGGATTATGTCGACGGAAAATAAAACAGATGCTTCGGAAACGGAGCATTTTTTATAGGCAATAGTTATGAAAATTGTTCAGTAGTCGTTAATAAGTTCCGTGTGCGCTAAGAAATTCGGATATGATATACTATTATATTTATGGATTGTAAATAACAATGCTCGTTTAACAACCCTATAAATGGCCGACACTACCAAAACCAACTATCCTGCGCTGTACACGCTGATCACTGTATTTTTTTTCTGGGGCTTTATTGCTGCGGGAAACAGCATTTTTATACCGTTTTGTAAAAGCTATTTTTCACTCGACCAGTTCCAGTCACAGCTTATTGATTTTGCTTTCTACACAGCCTATTATCTTGGCGCCCTGTTGCTGTTCGCTTTCGGTGCAATCAACGGAAAGGATCTGGTAGGAAAGTGGGGCTATAAAAGAAGCATCGTTTATGGCTTGTTATTTTCGGCCTTAGGCGCCGGTGCGATGATTATTGCGGTGGAAGCGAATGTTTATACAGGAATGCTCGTGGGATTGTTTATCGTCGCATTGGGCTTTTCACTGCAACAAACAGCCGCAAACCCGTTTGCA
Source organism: uncultured Flavobacterium sp. (assembly GCA_964563275.1). Taxonomy (GTDB): domain Bacteria; phylum Bacteroidota; class Bacteroidia; order Flavobacteriales; family Flavobacteriaceae; genus Flavobacterium. The sequence goes on along the minus strand of CAZLWZ010000245.1, from coordinate 86 downwards.
GTATTGTTGGGTGATCCTAAAACCGGAACCAGCCGGGTCAACCTCGGTGGCGGTATTAACTCGTTCGGTACGACCATTGGACCGCT
>CAZLWZ010000244.1:0-3554 GCA_964563275.1 uncultured Flavobacterium sp. | reverse complement strand
ATGAGCTTTAAGAATTCCTCTTTTATAGCATCATTGAAAAATCCGTTGGAAGTTAATAACAATTTCACTTTAAACAACTCCAATCTATTAGGCATTATATGTATCTTTATTTTAACTCATAATTTTTAAATTATAAATTTACATTTCAAAAAAGTGATTTATTCAAAAAAAAGAGAGCCTCATCAGCTCTCAATTTTTCCATATGTAATCTCGTCTTCGTCACTGGCATTCACACCATCGCGTATATGCACGATGGTGCGTAAAATCAGCTTGGCTTTATCGGTTTCCAGCTGCCAGCGTTCATCCGGGACTATCTCGAACTGCTGCATGATGGTATCCTTCGATTTGACTGAGCCGGCAAATTCCAGTGAATGTCTGCCGATCACTGTTTCGATAACATTGAAATCACTGTCTTCACGGTAATCATCCATCACTTTGATGACCAGCAATTCCACATAATCGATTTCCTGATCGGAGTCTCCCCCTTCGAAGTAGATGGTGCCGTTCAAAGTTTCGCCTTCTTCCAAATGCGGCCTCTCTACGACAGTTTCGACTTTTAACGATCCAAAGCCGACTGACGATAAAAAATCCTTGAATTTCATAGCGCGGAAACCTCCATAGTTTTAATGAATCTTATCGCGGATTTACCCGCTGACACCCTGTTATTTTTTATTCCGTACCTTGATAATTACTTTCCATCTCTATATTACCATATCACCTTTAAGTCATGGTAAAGGCTGATCTAAAAATTCACTCAATGCCTGTCGGTTCTCTTCAAGGTTGATGTCGAGAACTGAGCCAGCCTGCGGATATCTTCCATAGCTGAAGCTTCCCTCTACAGGAATGGTCAGCCTCTCAACTTCCCCCGTTCCTCCCGTCGCAAGATCCGTAGCAATTTTCACCTGGTCAAGCATCGGCATATCCGTCTGGACATAACCCTGCATTGCACCAGCAAGTTTCGGCAATTTAGGTATCGAAGAAACTGAAATCATTTCCTCTTTCAGTGCGGCAATTACCTGTTGCTGACGGCGGACACGGCCAAAATCACCTTCGTTATCTGCTCGGAAACGAGCGTACCCAAGCAGTTCCTTGCCGTTTAATCTCTGATTGCCCTGGGTTAATGAAACGCCGATTAATTTTGACATGTCTTTTTCCACATCAATCTCAACACCATTTGGCGCTGCGATATCGACCAATGTTTCAAAACTCGTGAAATCGACAAGTGCATAATGCTGGATTTCGATTCCAAACATTGTGCGAAGCGTATCCGCTAGGAGGTCCACCCCGCCAAGGTAATACGCTGTGTTCAATTTATAGGATTGGTAACCCGGAATCGCCGCGTAGATATCACGCATGAAAGATACAACTTTCACATCGTTCGTTTCTTTATTGTGCGACACCAGCATCATGGTATCAGTACGGGATTTTTCCTCTCCACGTGAATCGACGCCCAATACCAGGATATTTTCAAATCCTTCATTATCTCCATCATTATTGAATTCCACTTCCGGCAGGTCAGATTCTTCTGCCAGTTTCTTGCCGCTTTGATATTGCATAAAGAAATAAGCGCCGGCTGCGAGCATCAAGAGCAGCAGTATGTACAGGATGCTCCGTTTCTTGAACCTTCTTTTTTTACGCCGTGTACCTCTTAGTTGACGTTCTTCTTCCATTTCTTAAACATCCCTTTCCATTGTCCATCCATTTATGACGCATTGTATGCAGAGAAGTTTCTGCAGAAACATATGTATCAGTTAATTTTAACCCAATAGTTTATTAAACTAAATACAGTATAAACAATTTCGTTGTCTGAAAACAGTTGCAGTGGTACTATTTCTTTTATGAGCGACAGGAGGAGATTTGTTATGTTGGAGAAAGCTACATTTGCAGGCGGCTGTTTCTGGTGCATGGTAAAGCCGTTTGACCAATTCGAAGGAATAAAATCTGTGGTTTCCGGCTATACCGGAGGACACGTCGAAAACCCAACTTATGAGCAGGTAAAAACCGGCACAACTGGACATCTGGAAGTGGTGGAAATCACTTTCGACCCGGAAGTCTTCCCTTATGAGCAGTTATTGGATATTTACTGGCAGCAAATTGATCCGACAGACAACGAAGGACAGTTCCAGGACCGCGGCGAGCAATACAGACCCGCAATTTTTGTCCACAGCGAACGCCAGCGTGAACTGGCAGAAGCATCAAAACAGTCACTTGACGCCAGCGGCCGCTATAAAAAGCCGGTGAACACAGATATTTTGGAAGCCGCACCGTTCTATGCAGCCGAAGATTACCACCAGGATTATTATAAGAAGAGCAAGGAACATTACGAAGAGGACCGCGCCAATTCCGGCAGAGATGAATTTTTAAATACTGTCTGGGAAGCGGATGAAATTGGGAAATAAATAAAAGACGGACGCTTTCCTTGTGGGAGCGTCCGTTTTTTAGCCATAAAGTCGTATTGATACCTATCCTGGTTCTTTGATGGTAAGGTTGCACTGCAGTAAACATAATAAAGGTTTCCTGTTTCACTACCGAAGTATTTACAAACCGAGCTGCTGCCTGTTCTTAGGCTTTATCTTCAAAGCTGCTATTCATAGGCAAGCAGGCGTTATGAAAGCAATTCGTACCCTCTATCATTTTGATAGGGGGTTTTTATATTATTTCATATCATCTTCAAGTCATAACTGCTTCGCTGTATAATACTCTTCTATGGTATTCCCCATCCACTTTCAGCGAATTCTTTTTAATTCCTTCTATAATATAAACCTCTTTTCGAAACTAAGCGGTGCCCGGCAGTTTACCGGGACAGCCGCGCCCCTCTTTCTGCATGCCGTCCATTCACAATATCAATCACTTCCAGTAGATCACGGATTTCATATGTTGGTGTGATTCCGCCGGCGTTCGCCTTCCCTTTCGGATTGAACCAGACCGTATCTATGCCAAAGTTAATACCGCCTTGAATATCCGAAGTTAAGGAGTCTCCAACTATAATAGTATGTTCTTTTGATGGATTGCCGAGTTTTGAGAACGCGTAATCGAAAATTCCGGGATCAGGCTTCTGGAAACCGGCTTCCTCAGAAATGATGATTTCTTCAAAAAGGCTGCCGATCGGCGAGTTCTGGAGACGCGCTTTTTGCACATCGCCGAAACCGTTCGTCATAATGGCGAGACGGCAACCGGTCAATCCTTCAAGGGCTTCAATCGCCCCTTCCATCAGATGGGTTTCATTGCCAAGATAGCGAAGGTAACTGGAACTGAACGCTTGAGGGTCTTTATCCGTTCCGTGTTCCAGAAACAGGCGGCGGAAGCGCTCCACGCCCAGCTCGTTCAACGAGATTTTTCCCAGTTCCAGATCATTCCAAAGAATCCGGCTGATGGCGCGGTAACTGTCGTGCATATCAATAAAACCCGTAGGCATTTCATATTCCGTAAAAGCATTATGCAAAGCCGCATGTTCTGAGATGGAAAAGTCCATCAATGTATCATCGATATCAAAAATGATCGTGTGATATTTTTTATCATACATATTTATCTCCCCCATCTAATCAGATCAACTC